>CALMCS010000791.1 GCA_937862875.1 uncultured Comamonadaceae bacterium | reverse complement strand
GTTACTCGCTAGTACCTGAAACTAGTGCGTCTACCAATTCCGCCACCTGGGCTTAAAGCGTATGTGATTGTAAGTTCAGATTTGGGTCTGAAATTCGAAAATCACATATTTCTTTTTCCTGAAATTCTTGCGAACTACGGGAAAACTTTCCGGAGAAACAAAAAAGCCGCTTCAGTTCAGCGGCTAGCTGTCCATTGTCGTTAAACTTGGTGCCCAGGAGAGGACTCGAACCTCCACGATGTTACTCGCTAGTACCTGAAACTAGTGCGTCTACCAATTCCGCCACCTGGGCATCTCAGGAAAGACTTAGATTGTATATCAAAAAAAACCACTCGCAGCCGTACTCCGCAAATCAATCAGAAGAGATTGAAGGGACCGTACAGGGTCACCGCGACGGACACGGCTTCGTCATCCGTGATGACGGTGAGGCTGATATCTACATTCCCCCCAATGAAATGCGTGCCGTTCTGCATCGCGACAAGGTGCGTGTGCGCGTTGCTCGCTTTGACAAGCGCGGCCGTCCCGAAGGGCGGGTTGTTGAAATTGTTGAACGTCCGCACAAGCCCGTCATCGGCCGCTTGTTGAATGAAAGCGGCGTTTGGTTGGTGGCCCCCGAAGACAAGCGCTACGGCCAGGATGTGTTGATTCCCAAGGGCGCTACCGGCACGGCAAAGTCCGGGCAGGTGGTTGTGGTCGAGCTGACCGAGCCCCCGGCATTGTTTGGCCAGCCCGTCGGTCGCGTGACCGAAGTGCTGGGCGAGGTCGACGACCCCGGTATGGAAATCGAAATTGCGGTGCGCAAATATGGCGTGCCGCACGAGTTTTCCTACGACTGCCTGTTCCAGGCGAAGGGCTTGCCTGAAAAGGTGCGTCCGCAAGACAAGAAGAAGCGCGTCGATCTGACCGATATCGCGCTCGTCACCATCGACGGCGAAGACGCGCGCGACTTTGACGATGCGGTGTACTGCGAGCCCGCCAAGGTCGGTCGCGGCAAGGGCTGGCGTCTGCTGGTCGCGATTGCCGACGTGAGCCACTACGTGGAGACCGGCAACGCGATCGATGTGGACGCTTACGAGCGTGCCACCAGCGTGTATTTCCCGCGCCGCGTGATTCCCATGCTGCCGGAGAAACTCTCCAACGGCCTGTGCTCGCTGAATCCAGAATTGGAACGCCTGTGCATGGTGTGCGACATGCTGGTCACGGCCGATGGCGATGTGCACGCCTATCAGTTCTACCCTGCAGTGATGTACAGCCACGCGCGCTTCACCTATACGGAAGTGGCGGCAATTCTGGCCAACACTCGCGGCCCCGAGGCGGCCAAGCGCAAGGATCGGGTCGACGATCTGCTGAATCTGCACGGCGTGTACACGTCGTTGCTGAAGGCCCGCCACCGCCGCGGTGCGGTCGATTTTGAAACGACCGAAACCCAGATCATCTGTGACGACAACGGCCGCATCGAAAAGATCGTGCCGCGCGTTCGCAATCAGGCCCACCGTCTGATTGAAGAGGCGATGCTGGCCGCCAACGTCTGCAGCGCCGACTTCATCGGTCAGTCCGGCCATCCCGGTCTGTTCCGCGTGCACGACGGCCCGACGCCCGAGAAGGTCGACATGCTGCGCAGCTACCTGAAGGCGCTGGGTCTCGGCATGTCGGTCAGCGACGAGCCGAAGACGGCAGAGTTCGCAGCGATCGCCGCCGCGACCAAGGACCGTCCCGACGCGCAGCAGATCCACACCATGCTGCTGCGCTCGATGCAGCAGGCGATCTACTCGCCCTACAACAGCGGCCACTTCGGCCTCTCGTTCGAGGCGTACACCCACTTCACGAGCCCGATTCGCCGTTACCCCGACTTGCTGGTGCACCGCGTGATCAAGGCGATCCTGAGCAAGACCAAGTACAAGCTGCCGAATCTGCCAGAGCCGGGCGAGGCCTATGCCAAGCTCGAAAAGCGTTTGGCGGGCCGCGTGCGCGAGCCGGAAGCCAAGCCGGTTTCCGCCACCAATCGCCGCGAGTTGCAGGCGTGGGAAGCCGCGGGTCTGCATTGCAGCGCCAACGAGCGCCGCGCCGACGAGGCCAGCCGCGACGTGGAAGCCTGGCTCAAGTGCCGCTACATGCGCGAGCATCTGGGCGAGGAATACAGCGGCGTGGTCAGCTCGGCCACGAGCTTCGGCATCTTCGTCACGCTTGACGAGTTGTATGTCGAGGGACTGGTGCACATCACCGAGCTGGGCGGCGAATACTTCAAGTTCGACGAGGTGCGCCAGGAGTTGCGCGGCGAGCGCACCGGCATGCGCTACTCGATCGGTACCCGCGTGCGGGTGCAGGTCAGTCGCGTGGATCTGGATGGACGCAAGATCGACTTCCGCCTGGTGCGCGATGATCTTGAGTTGGCCAGTGCGGCATCGGCCAAGCAAAAGGGCAATGCGGGGCATACTGCTCGCTCCCAAGCTCCGCGTGCTCCCGTGTCGCGTCCCGATGACATGGTGCGTGCGCGCGGCAGTAACGGTGGGGGTGGCGGCGGTGGCAGTGGTAGCAGCAATGGGGATGCACCCCGTTCAGGCAAGCCCGCCTACGCCAAGGAAGGCAAGCAGGAGAAATCTGCGCGCGGTGCCAAGCCTGCCAATAAAAAGGCAGGACGCAAGAGTGCATCCAAGGGACGCAAGTCGTCCCCGCGTGGGTGAAATTCACGATGAGATGCAGGCGGTGTGCTGATGGCGCGCCGACCTGCCAGCCGGTTTGATGGAGACAAGTAAAAAAATGGTCGATGGAACAAAAGTGGCGAGGGTGGCACTCGTCACAGGTGCAGGCTCCGGTATTGGCAAGGCAGCAGCGCTCGCGTTGCTGGCCGATGGTTGGAAGGTTGTGCTCACCGGTCGCCGCGATGCGCCGCTGCGTGAGGTGGCCGAGCAATCCGGTGCCGGCGAGCGGGCACTGGTGTTGACCTGCGACGTGACCGATCCGGCTTCGGTGCGTCATGTCTTCGATGAAACGGTCAAGGCCTTTGGCCGCGTCGATCTGCTGTTCAACAACGCGGGTATTGGCGCACCGGCCGTGCCGCTCGAAGAGCTGGCCATCGAGCAATGGAAGGCCGTGGTCGATACCAATTTGAACGGCATGTTCTATTGCATCCAGAATGCGTTCCGCGTGATGAAGGATCAATCGCCACGCGGCGGCCGCATCATCAACAACGGCTCCATTTCCGCGCACACGCCGCGCCCTCAGTCGATTGCCTACACCGCCACCAAGCATGCGGTGATGGGTCTCACCAAGACCGCCTCGCTCGACGGCCGCAAGTACGACATTGCGGTCGGCCAGATCGATGTGGGCAATGCCGGCACCGAGCTCGCGCAGCGCATGACGCAAGGCGTGATGCAGGCGCACGGCGCGGTGGCCCCCGAGCCGCTCATGGATGTGGCGATCGTGGGGCAGTCCGTGCTCTACATGGCCAACCTGCCGCTCGAGGCGAATGTGATGTTCCACACGGTGATGGCGACCAAGATGCCATTCGCTGGCCGTGGATAAGCGCGCGCTGGCCCCAATCAAGCGCGGGGCAGGCGTGATGATGATGAAGTCGTTGTGGTGTGCGGTGGTGTGGATGGGGTTTGTTGCGGGCGCTCAGGCGCAGATCGCGCAGGCCCCGGATTTCGCCGCGAAAGTGAACGATCCGGATGGCATGGCGACGCGCACCCTGGCGTGCACGACCTGCCATGGCGCACAGGGCAAGGCCACGCAAAACGGCTACTTCCCGCGCATCGCGGGCAAGCCCGCCGGCTATCTCTACAACCAATTGTTGAACCTGCGTGACGGTCGCCGCCACTACCCGACGATGGGGTATCTGCTGGAGAACCTCACGGATGACTATTTGCGCGAGATGGCCGTCCATTTCGCATCGCTCGACATTCCCTATCCCGAGCCGCTGGTGGCGAAAGAGCCGCCTTCGGTGCTGGAGCGCGGCCGCAAGCTGGTGTTCGAGGGCGATGCCTCGCGTTCGCTGCCTGCCTGCGTGCAGTGCCATGGCACGGCGATGACAGGGGTTGCACCCTTTGTTCCGGGCTTGCTCGGCTTGCCGCGTGACTACCTCAATGGCCAGCTCGGCGCATGGAAATCCGGCAAGCGCCATGCGCAGGAGCCGGATTGCATGGCCGCAGTCGCCAAGCAGCTGTCGCCCGAGGATGTGGGTGCGGTATCGGCCTGGCTTTCCGCGCAACCCGTTCCGAATGGCGGCAAGCCGGCGGACGGTTTTGCGGTTCGCATGCCGGTGACCTGTGGCGGCGTCGATGATGTGGCGTCCGCTCACTTCCGTTCTGGTTCTGGTTCTGGCTCGAGTTCAAACGCAGGAGCGACCACCAAATGAAGCGCTCCAGACAAATTGTGATGGGATTGGTGGCGCTGGCCGTTGGGGCGGGCGCTGCGCTGTATCACCTCAACCGCATCGATGAGGCCCCGCTCGAAGCCAACGAGTCCGTGCAAATCTCGCCGGCGTTGGTGGAGCGTGGCGAATATCTCGCGCGGGTGGGTAACTGCATGGCCTGCCACACGGTGGCCGGGCAGAAGTCGTTTTCCGGCGGGCGTCCGATCGAGACGCCATTCGGAATCATCTATTCCTCCAATCTGACGCCGTCGATCAAGAGTGGCATCGGCCAATGGAATTCGTCCGAGTTCTGGCGTGCCATGCACAACGGGCGCTCCAAGGAGGGGCGCTTGCTGTATCCCGCGTTTCCGTACACCAGTTATTCGGTGGTGACGCGCGAGGATTCCGATGCGATCTGGGCCTATCTGCGCAGTCAACCGGCGGTGGATCAACCGAATCTGCCGAACGCGCTGGATTTTCCGTTCAATACGCAAATCGCATTGGCGGGCTGGCGCGCGGTGTTTTTCCGTCCCGAAAAGATCGAGACCGACGCGAAGAAGTCTCCTGATTGGAATCGCGGCGCCTATCTGGTGCAGGGGCTTGGTCATTGCGCCGCATGCCACACACCGCGCAATGCGTTCGGAGCCACCCGAGATGGCGATGCGTTCCGCGGCGGCTTGATTCCGGTGCAGAACTGGTATGCGCCAGGGCTCGGGGCGCTGGAAGAGGCCAGCGTGTCCAAGTGGCCGCTCGAAGATGTGGTCAGTCTGCTCAAAATCGGCGTCGCACCGCATGCCACGGTTTCCGGACCGATGGCCGAGGTGGTGTTTCGCAGCACGCAGTATCTGAATGACGACGACGCGCGTTCCATGGCAACCTATTTGCGCGAGCTGCCCACGCAGTCGGTGGCCAAGACGGATCTGCCGCCGCCCGGCAAGTTGTCGATGGAGCGGGGTGCCAAGATCTATCAGCAGTATTGCGCGGAATGCCACGGCGACAAGGGGCAGGGCGATGGTACCAACGCGTTCCCGGCATTGGCGGGCAACCGCGCCGTGACCATGCACAGCCCCACCAACGTGGTGCGAATGGTTTTGCAGGGTGGTTACATGCCGGCCACACAGGGAAATCCGCGTCCACAGGGCATGCCGCCGTTTCTGCATGTGCTCGATGACAAGGAAATTGCCGCTGTGGTGACATTTATCCGCAACGCTTGGGATAATCAGGGTTCCGCGCTGGATCAGGCGGATGTCTACCGTGTCCGCGAGCGGCGCGGCTCCTGAAGGTCGATGGTTTGAGGTTGGCTGGTGATGTCGGAATCCCCTTTGTCTGCTGTTGATGGTGCTGGTGCGTATGCTGTCAACGCGCCTGCGCCCAAGCGCGTGATTTGCCTCTGCGCGGCATGGTGTGTGGTGTGCGGCCAGTACCAGCCGCAGTTCATGGCCTTTGCCAGCCAGCACCCGGATGTGGAGTTTCGCTGGGTCGATGTGGAGGACGAGGAGGCGGCGATGGGTGACTACGACATCGAAACCTTTCCGAGCCTGTTGATCGCGGAAGGGGAGGAGGTGCGGTTTCTTGGCCCGGTACTTCCGAACGTGTCGATGATCAATACGTTGCTAAATCGCCTCATGCAGGAAGGTGCAAAATCACCGGATAGTCAGGCCGGAGCGCTTTTGCATAGGCTTATTCATACATGAAGCGATGGGGTGCGCTCCGTGCTGCACTGCAAAATGCGTGCCGCTCAGCTTGGCAGTAATCGCGCAATCGGGCTATAATGCGGTCTTCACGACCAAACGGGCGGATCACAAACCGCCCTTTTTTTTTGGGCGTTTGGTTTTGAGTTTGATCCAAATTTGATCCAAATTTGGTCATTTTGAGAACTGAGCGCCTCTTTGTGCGTTTTCGGGATACAGGACAGAGCACATACGTGGCATTGCAGCAAATCGTTGAACAGACCGTGACCGGACTAGGCTATGACCTGGTGGAGATTGAACGCTCCCCTGGCGGCCTTCTGAGAATCACCATAGATCTTCCGTGGCAATCGGACGCCGGGCAGGAGCCTGTGCCTGAGCAATTCATCACGGTCGAAGATTGCGAAAAAGTGACTCGCCAGCTGCAGTTTGCGCTGGAGGTCGATGGCGCGGATTACACCCGTTTGGAGGTGTCTTCGCCAGGCATTGATCGCCCCTTGCGGCATGAGGCGGATTTCCAGCGTTTCGTCGGCTCAGAAGTCGACATCACGCTCAGGGAGCCGGTCGGAGCGGCTGGTGGCACCCTGGTCAATGCCAATCGTAAAAAATTTCGTGGGACGCTGGAGCGTGCTGAAGACGGAGGCTGGCAAGTTGTCTGGAGCGACGCCCCCCCTGTGAAGCCGGGTCAGCGCGTGAGTAAAAAACGGGAGCCTGTGCCGCTGCAGGCGCTAGGGTTTACTTTGGATGAGCTGCGTGAGGCGCGTTTGGCGCCCATCGTGAGCTTCAAGGGACGTAGCGCCAAACCGGGCCAGCAGGCGGGTTGAACGTTTGAAATTCGGGGACGGCACGCATAGATGCATGCAGGTTGTCGCCTCAAAGTGATTGAAACAGGAGAGTCGTCGAATGAATCGCGAATTGTTGATGTTGGTCGAGGCCATTTCGCGTGAAAAGAATGTAGAGCGCGATGTAGTGCTTGGCGCTGTCGAGTCTGCTTTGGCGCAAGCCACCAAAAAGCTCTATCAGGGCGAGGTGGACATTCGCGTGGCTATCGATCGCGATAGCGGCAATTACGACACTTTCCGCCGCTGGTTGGTCGTGCCAGATGACGCTGGTCTGCAAAACCCAGAAGCTGAAGAGCTGCTGATGGATGCGCAAGATCGCGTGCCGGGCATCGATGTGGGTGAGTACATCGAAGAAGAAGTGGACTCGGTTCCCATCGGCCGTATCGGCGCGATGGCAGCCAAGCAAGTCATTCTGCAGAAGATCCGCGACGCCGAGCGCGAAATGCTGCTCAACGACTTCATGAGCCGTGGCGAGAAGATCTTCACGGGCACCGTCAAGCGCATGGACAAGGGCGACATCATTGTCGAATCCGGCCGTGTCGAAGGTCGCCTGCGCCGCAGCGAAATGATCCCCAAGGAAAACCTCCGCAATGGCGACCGTGTGCGCGCCATGATCATGGAAGTGGACCTGACACTGCGTGGCGCTCCCATCATCCTCTCGCGCTCCGCGCCTGAGTTCATGATCGAGCTGTTCCGCAACGAAGTGCCTGAAATCGAACAAGGTCTTCTCGAGATCAAGAGCTGCGCTCGCGATCCGGGCAGCCGTGCCAAGATTGCCGTGCTGTCGTATGACAAGCGCGTTGACCCCATCGGTACTTGCGTTGGCGTGCGTGGCACCCGCGTGAATGCGGTGACCAACGAGTTGGCCGGCGAGCGTGTGGACATCGTGCTGTGGTCCGAAGACCCAGCGCAGTTCGTGATTGGTGCTCTGGCACCTGCGAACGTGAGCTCCATCGTCGTCGACGAAGAAAAACACGCCATGGACGTGGTGGTGGACGAGGAAAACCTCGCCATCGCCATCGGTCGTGGCGGCCAGAACGTGCGACTCGCTTCCGACCTGACGGGTTGGAAGATCAACATCATGGACGCTGCTGAATCTGCCCAGAAACAGGCCGATGAATCCAGCGCCGCACGCCAGCTCTTCATGGAGAAGCTGGACGTGGATGAAGAGATCGCCGACATCCTGATTGAAGAAGGTTTCAACAGCCTGGAAGAAGTGGCCTACGTGCCGCTTCAAGAAATGCTGGAAATCGAAAGCTTTGATGAAGATACCGTGAATGAGCTGCGTGTCCGTGCAAAGGACGCATTGCTCACCATGGAAATCGCCCGCGAAGAGAGTGTAGATGGCGTTTCGCAAGATCTACGTTCTCTTGACGGCCTGACGCCTGAACTGATCGACAAGCTGGCTGAGGCCGGCGTAAATACTCGTGACGATCTGGCCGACTTGGCCATTGATGAGCTGACCGAACTGACCGGCCAGACTGCTGAAGACGCGACCGCCTTGATCATGAAGGCACGCGAGCACTGGTTCACTGGGCAAGAGTAAAGGTCAGGGAGGTACGAGCACAATATGTCGAGTAATACAGTCGCCGAGTTCGCTAACGAACTCAAGAAAACCCCCGCTATGCTGTTGGATCAATTGAAGACAGCAGGCGTAGCAAAGGCATCTCCGAGTGATGCCCTGACCGAGGCTGACAAGCAGAAACTGCTTGCTTATCTGCAGGCCAGTCATGGCACATCTGGTGCAGATCGCAAAAAAATTACTTTGGTGAAAAAATCCACTAGCGAAATCAAGCAAGCTGATG
This sequence comes from uncultured Comamonadaceae bacterium, assembly GCA_937862875.1. Lineage (GTDB taxonomy): Bacteria > Pseudomonadota > Gammaproteobacteria > Burkholderiales > Burkholderiaceae_C > Diaphorobacter_A. The sequence goes on along the minus strand of CALMCS010000791.1, from coordinate 5,251 downwards.
CCACTGGCAAAGCTCGCACAATTCAAGTTGAAGTCCGCAAGAAGCGCACTTTCGTGAAACGTGAAGACGGCACGGACGATACGTCCGATGCTGGCTCCGACATCGGTGAGGACGTGCAACACGTTGTCTCCGCTGAAGAGCAGGACCTCGTGCGCCGCGAAGAAGAAGCGCGCCGCGATGTCGAGCTGATCGGCCGTCAGGAAGTCGTGCTGAACGAAGAGCGTCGCGAACGTGAAGAGCGTGAGCGCCGTGAGCGTGAAGCGGAAGAGCGTGCTGCTGCCTATATGGCTGCAGAAGCTGGCAAGAAGGCAGCCGTCAACGCTGCTCGCAAGGAAGCTGCTGCTGAAGCCGCTGCCGAAGCGGATGCCCGCAACAAGGCGCAAGCCGACGCTCGTGCCAAGGCCGAAGCTGAATCGAAGGCTCGCGCCGACGAAGAAGCCGCTCGCGCTACCGACTTGGACGCCCGTCGTCGCAAGGCTCTGGCTGAAGCCGAAGCCATTCGCGCCATGATGGCCGCTCCCAAGAAGGTCTTGGTCGCCAAGAAGCCTGAAGAGCCGAAGCCCGTTGCCAAGGCTGCGCCTGGTGCCGATGCCAAGAAGGGCACTCTGCACAAGCCAGCCACCGGTACCGGTGCTCGCACCGCTACACCCGCTCCGGCTGGTGCAGGTGCCGGCGCAGGCAAGGAAGTCAAGTCTGCCAAGCTGTCATCCAGCTGGGCCAACGACGCTCCGAAGAAGAAGGAAATCAAGACCCGTGGCGATGCCTCGGGTGGTGTGAACAATCGCTCCAACTGGCGCGGTGGTCCACGTGGTGGCCGTCGTGGTGGCGATCGCCATCAAGACCAACACAGCCAGCACGCAGCACCAGAGTTCCGCGCCATCGAAGTGCACGTTCCGGAGACAATCACTGTCGCCGAACTCGCGCACAAGATGTCGGTGAAGGCGTCTGAAGTCATCAAGATCCTCATGAAGATGGGTCAGATGGTGACGATCAATCAGTCGCTGGATCAAGACACAGCCATGATTCTGGTTGAGGAAATGGGCCACACTGCCAAGGTTGCTGCTCTGGACGATCCAGAAGCATTCACCTTCGAAGAAGTGTCCAACTCCGAAGCCGAGTTGATCTCCCGCGCTCCAGTCGTTACCGTCATGGGTCACGTTGACCACGGTAAGACTTCGCTGCTGGACTACATCCGTCGCTCGAAGGTTGCAACTGGCGAAGCCGGTGGCATCACCCAGCACATCGGTGCGTACCACGTGGAAACACCGCGCGGTATCGTCACGTTCCTGGATACTCCGGGTCACGAGGCCTTCACGGCCATGCGTGCTCGCGGTGCTCAGGCAACCGACATCGTGATTCTGGTGGCTGCTGCCGACGACGGCGTGATGCCGCAAACCAAGGAAGCCATCAAGCACGCGAAAGCAGCTGGTGTGCCCATCGTGGTTGCGATCACCAAGGCCGACAAGCCTGATGCCAACATCGAACGCGTCAAGCAAGAGCTGGTCGTTGAAGAAGTCGTGCCAGAAGAATACGGTGGCGAGTCGCCATTCGTGGCCGTGTCCTCCAAGACCGGCATGGGCATCGACGATCTGCTCGAACAAGTCTTGCTGCAAGCCGAAATTCTCGAACTCAAGGCGCCAGTGGATGCTGCTGCCAAGGGTATCGTGATCGAAGCCAAGCTCGACAAGGGTCGCGGTTCGGTGGCCACGGTGCTGGTTCAGTCCGGTACCCTCAAGGTCGGCGACATCGTGCTGGCAGGTCAGACATTTGGCCGCGTGCGTGCCATGTTGGACGAAAACGGCAAGCAGACCAAGGAAGCTGGTCCAGCGATTCCCGTGGAAATCCAGGGTCTCAGCGAAGTGCCACAGGCTGGTGATGACTTCATGGTCTTGCCGGACGAACGCCGCGCTCGCGAAATCGCGACTTACCGCGCTGGCAAGTTCCGCAACACCAAGCTGGCAAAGCAGCAGGCTGCGAAGCTCGAGAACATGTTCAACGAGATGACATCGAGCGGATTGCAAACTCTGCCGATCATCATCAAGGCCGACGTGCAAGGTTCGCAAGAAGCGCTGGCTACATCGCTGCTCAAGCTCTCTACCGAAGAGATCAAGGTGCAGATGGTGTACTCGGGTGTGGGTGGTATCAGCGAGTCCGACGTCAATCTGGCGATCGCCTCCAAGGCCATCATCATCGGCTTCAACGTTCGTGCAGACTCCCAGGCTCGCAAGACCGCCGAGAGCAACGATGTGGATATCCGCTACTACAACATCATCTACGACGCCGTCGATGAAGTGAAGGCTGCGATGTCCGGCATGCTGGCTCCCGAGCAGCGCGAAGAGGCGATTGGTACGGCCGAAATCCGCACCGTGTTCGTCGCTTCGAAGATCGGTACTGTGGCTGGTTCGTACGTTACGTCCGGCGAAGTCAAGCGCAACTGCAAGTTCCGTTTGCTGCGCGACAACATCGTGGTCTACACCGGTGAAGTCGAGTCGATTCGCCGTCTCAAGGACGACGTCAAGGAAGTCAAGGAAGGTTTTGAGTGCGGTATCAAGCTCAAGAACTACAGCGACATCCGCGAGAACGATCAGCTCGAGTTCTTCGAAATCAAGGAGATTGCACGTACGCTGTAAAGCGCATGTGCATGCAGGAAAGCTAGATAAGCATGGCAGCGAAGAAATCCTCCACGCCTAACCGCAGCTTCAAGGTTGCGGATCAGATTCAGCGAGACTTGTCTGAACTGATCCGCGAACTGAAGGACCCGCGTCTGGGTATGGTGACTCTGCAAGGCGTCGAAGTGACGCCCGACTACGCACACGCGAAGATCTTCTTCAGCGTGCTCGTGGGCGACGCAGACGCGACGCAAGAAGCATTGAACCAGTCGGCAGGTTTCCTGCGCAACGGCTTGTTCAAGCGTCTGCACATTCACACTGTGCCCACGCTTCACTTTGTCTATGACCGCACGAGCGAACGTGCGGCAGACATGAACGCCTTGATTGCCAAGGCTGTCTCTTCGCGCGCCAAGGAAGACTAACCATGAACGCGCCACGCACAAGGGTGCAGCGGCGCCCTGTGCATGGGGTGTTGCTGCTCGATAAGCCGCTGGGTTGGTCCAGCAACGACGCTTTGCAAAAAGTAAAGTGGTTGCTGCGCGCTGAGAAAGCCGGGCACACAGGCACGCTAGATCCATTGGCCAGCGGCGTTTTGCCGCTGTGCTTTGGAGCTGCCACCAAATTCAGCCAGTTGCAGCTCGAGGCCGCGAAGACCTACGAAGCCATTGCGCAACTTGGCATCACGACAACGACCGCGGACGCCGAAGGCGAAGTCCTGGAGCGCCGCGAAGTCGATCTGGCCAACCTGACCGAAGAGAATCTGGAAGCCGTGCGCCAACAGTTCTCGGGACCCATCAGTCAGGTTCCGCCAATGCACAGCGCCCTCAAGAAAGACGGCAAGGCACTCTACGAATACGCACGCGCAGGCATCGAGATCGATCGCCCCGCACGTGACGTGACGATTCATTCCTTGCAGCTTGAAGTCGTAGAAGGCAACGAAGAAAATTTACCAGCGGTGAAGATGACCGTGCAATGCAGCAAGGGCACATACATTCGCACGCTGGGTGAAGACATTGGCAAGGCACTGGGTTGTGGCGCGCACCTGACATTTCTGCGCCGCATCGACACTGGCGGCATCGGCGTTGAACGCTGCGTGACGCTGGCTGATCTCGAGGCGATGGATGAAGACCAACGCCTTGCACAAGTGCAACCAGTGCAGACGCTGCTCGCCAAGCACACCACTGTCACGCTCGATAGTGAAAATGCAGGGCGTTTTCTCTCAGGTATGCGTCGTCGGGGCGATTGGCCCAACGACGATGCGGTGGCAGTGTTTGGGGATGATCCGCGTGCGCTTCTGGGAGTTGCGCATGTCATACAAGGTGAGTTGGTGCCGGACCGGTTGCTGAGCCCGCTCGAGATTCAACAAATTTTAGCGTCGTGAGTTGGAAGTTCGAAGAACAATCAATTTCCACCTCACGGCACTAGAAAGCCCTCCGCGTGCTGAACGCGGCACATTGGAAACAACGCTATGAGCACACAAATCCGCAATATTGCGATCATCGCGCACGTCGACCACGGCAAAACCACGATGGTCGACCAGCTGCTGCGCCAATCCGGCACTTTCGCTGAGCACGAAAAAGTTGTCGACACCGTCATGGACAACAACGCCATCGAACGTGAGCGCGGCATCACGATTTTGGCCAAGAACTGCGCTGTCAGCTGGAACGACACGCACATCAACATTCTCGACACACCCGGTCACGCGGACTTCGGCGGCGAAGTGGAACGTGCCCTGTCGATGGTTGACGGCGTTGTGCTGCTGATCGATGCCCAGGAAGGCCCGATGCCACAAACGCGCTTCGTGACCAAGAAGGCACTGGCGCTCGGCTTGAAGCCCATCGTTGTGGTGAACAAAGTGGACAAGCCAGGTGCACGTCCCGACTACGTTGTGAACGCTGCTTTCGACCTGTTCGACAAGCTCGGCGCAACCGATGAGCAGCTCGACTTCCCCGTCGTGTACGCCTCCGGTATCAACGGCTGGACCGCACTCGAAGAAGGCAACGCTGGCGAACAGTGGGGCCCAGACATGTCGGCTCTGTTCGACACCATTTTGAAGCACGTGCCTGCAGTCAAGGGCGACGCTACTGCGCCGCTGCAAATGCAGATCTCCGCGCTCGACTACTCCACGTTTGTGGGTCGTATCGGTGTTGGCCGTATCAACCAAGGTACCGTCAAGCCAGGTCAAGAAGTTCTGGTCATGGCCGGTCCTGATGGCACCAGCTACAAGGGTCGCGTCAACGAAGTCATGAAGTTCCAGGGCCTGGAGCGTATCAAGGTTTCGGAAGCCGGTCCTTCGGACATCGTGCTGATCAACGGTATCGAAAACGTCGGTATTGGCGAAACGCTGACCGACCCATCGAACCCAGCTCCTCTGCCGATGCTGAAGATCGACGAGCCAACGCTGATCATGAACTTCTGCGTGAACACCTCGCCACTGGCAGGTCGTGAAGGCAAGTTCGTTACCAGCCGCCAGATCTGGGACCGCCTGCAGCGCGAACTGCGCTCCAACGTGGCCCTGCGCGTCAAGGAAACCGACGAAGACGGTATCTTCGAAGTGGCTGGCCGTGGTGAATTGCACCTGACCATCCTGCTGGAAGAAATGCGCCGCGAAGGCTACGAGCTGGCTGTGTCGAAGCCACGCG
>CALMCS010000790.1 GCA_937862875.1 uncultured Comamonadaceae bacterium | reverse complement strand
AGTAGTGGAACTTGAAGCACAGCGATGGCGAGATGTACTGGTTGCCGCTTTGCTCATGGGGCAGCGTGATGTTCAGGCCCACGTTGAGCGCGCCCACATCGTGTGCACCGCGATTGGCCGCTTCCATGATGCCGGGGCCGCCGCCGGTGCAGATGTAGATGCGATCGGCCTTGGGTTTGGCTTCGCTGTACTCGGCGACCAGGCGCGCAAACTGGCGGGCCTGATCGTAGTAATGCGCGTTCTTCACGGCGAGCTTGCCGCGGGCGATGCGTTCAGCGTCGCCGCTGATCTCGGCCGCAGCGAGCTGTTCAGCCGCACCTTCGGGCGCGAGCATGCGTGCGCTGCCGTAGACCACGATGGTGTGCTCCACGCCTTGCTCGGCCATTTCCAGATCGGGCTTGAGCAGTTCCAGTTGAAAGCGGATGCCGCGCGTTTCACGGCGCAGCATGAATTCGGGATCGGCGAAGGCCAGACGGTACGAGTCGGCCTCGAGGGGATTGCCTTCCACGGCAAAGTTATGCAATTCAGCCCAAGCGTCAGCCAGGCGGCGGTCGTTCAAATTGGTATTTGCTTCCATGGATCTCGTTTTTCGTAGTTTCAATCTGCAGTCATGGTGCAGTGGGTGAGTCGCCAATCAGAGGATAGAGCAGAATCTTCGGCCTCGCAGCCAATGGGCCGAATGTTGCATCTCGCATTAGTCATCAATCATCAATCATCGATGACCATCAGGCGAGTGGCCGCGACGCGGGCCAGAAGTAGGCGACGCTCTGCAGGCCGAGCCAGGTCATGCACAGCGAACCCAGCAGGTGAACCGCGCACCAGCCGAGCGCCTGTGCAAAGCGCTGCTGCTGGAGCAGGCCGATGACCTCGGCGGAGAAGCTGGAGAAGGTGGTGAGCGCACCGAGAAAGCCGGTGATCAGCGCAAGTCGCCAGACCGGATCGAGTTGCGGCAGGGCCTGAAAAATGGCCACGCACACACCGATCAGATAGCCACCGATCAGGTTGGCGGCCAGAGTGCCCCACGGCAGTACGCCTCCAGAGCTCAGCCAGAGTCCCAGACACCAGCGTGCGATGGCACCAACGCAGGCACCACAGCAGATGGCAAGAACTTGAACAAGCATGGAGCCATTGTAGGGGGCAGGCCCATGCCAGATGGGGCGGGTGAACTCAGACCCGCGTGGTCATCTGTTGTGGCAACCAGGTCACGATGCCGGGGAAGATGTAGATGAGGGTGATGGCCAGGCACATCAGCAGGAACATGGGCATCGCCACTCGGGCGATCCAGGTGAGCTCCTTGCCCGTCATGCCCTGCAGCACGAACAGGTTGAAGCCGACGGGCGGCGTGATCTGCGCCATCTCCACCACCAGCACGACAAAGATGCCGAACCAGATCGGGTCGATGCCGGCGGCATTTACCGTCGGCATGAGCACGCCCATGGTCAGCACCACCATGGAAATGCCATCCAGAAAGCAGCCGAGCACGATGAAGAAAATCGACAGCGCAACGATCAGCTGCGCCTGCGAAAGTCCTAGCGATGCGATCCACTCTGCGAGATGTCGCGGCAGGCCGATGTAGCCCATCGCGAGCGTGAGAAAGGCGGCTCCGGCCAAAATCAGCGCGATCATGCAATACAGGCGTGTGGCCCCCATCAGCGCGTCACGGAAGCTTGGCCAGTTGAGCGAGCCCTGTACCGCAGACAGCACCAGCGAGCCCACCACGCCGACGGCCGCGGCTTCGGTGGCGGTGGCGAGACCGGTGTAGATCGAACCGAGCACGGCGGCAATCAGCAGCACGACGGGGATGAGTGCCCGCGATTCGTGGAGCTTTTCCATGAAGGTCATGCTGCGATCGGCGCGCGGCACTTCGTTCGGGTTGCGCAGCGCCCAGAGCATGATGTAGCCCGAAAACAGCGCGGCCAGCAGCACGCCGGGAAGCACCCCGGCGATGAACAGTTTGGAGATCGATACTTCGGCCGTGACGCCGTAGACGATCATGATGATCGAGGGCGGAATCAGCAGGCCGAGGGTACTGGCACCGGCGAGCGTGCCGATCACCATTTTTTCGGGGTAGCCGCGGCGCGTGAGTTCGGGCAGCGTCATCTTGCCGATGGTGGCGCAGGTGGCGGCGCTCGAGCCCGACACCGCGGCGAAGATCGTGCAGCCCACGACGTTGGTGTGCAGCAGCCGACCCGGCAGGTTCTGCACCCACGGCGCGAGGCCCTTGAACATGTCCTGTGAGAGCCGCGTTCGGAACAGGATTTCCCCCATCCACACAAAGAGCGGCAGGGCGGTGAGCGTCCAGCTCGAGGCCGAGCCCCAGATCGTCACGGCCATCGCATCCCCGGCGGGGCGCGATGAGAACAGCTGCATGCCGATCCAGGCGACGCCCGACAGCGACAGGCCGATCCAGACACCGCTTCCCAGAATCAGGAACAGGGTCAGAATCAACAGACCGGTTATGGCGAGGTCACTCATCGGGCGGCTTTCTGTGCGGTGAACGGGAGGCGGGCCGCGGGGTGTTGAATACGGTGTTGATCACTCATTGCGCAAGGCTTCGCCGCTGCTCGCCACGGTGCGGCGGCCCAGAATCTCGAGGATCAGTTCATCGGCGCAGGCGATCGCCATGACCAACGCGCCAATCGCCATCGACAGCTGTGGAATCCAGAGCGGAGTGGCGTCGTTGCCGGTGGAGATGTCGTTGAACTCGTGCGACTGCCACGCCAGGCGAATGCTGTAGTAGGCAAACAGCGCTGCGAGGAGGGTGCCGACGGTCAGTGCAAAGATCTCCAGTCCCTTTTTGGAGGGACCTTTGAGTGCATTGGTGATGAGCGTGACGCGGATATGTTCTCCGCGCTTGAGCGTGTGCGCGAGCGCGAGAAACCCGGCCGCGGCCATCAGGTAGCCCGCATAGGCATCGATGCCGGAAATGAGAAAGTGCATTTGCCGGCTGATGATGGAGAGCAGCACCGCGATCAGCAGTGCCACCATGCAGATGGCAGCCAACACTGCGGTGCCGTTGTAGAGAAAGTTCAACAGGCGTCGCATGGAGTTGGCGCTGATCGCAATGCTTTGGAGGTGATGAAAGGCAGACGATTATTTGCGGTATGCGTCGACCAGTGCCTTGCCATCCGGGCCGGCCTTTTCAAGCCATTCCTTGAGCATGGTGTCGCCGACCTTGTTCATGTCGGCTTTGAGCTGTGGGCTGGGCGGCAGGACCTGCACGCCTTCGGCCTTCAGCTTGGTCAGCGTGTCATCGTTCACGCGCTTGCTGGCCGTCCAGCCGCGGGTTTCGGCATCTGCCGCAGCCTTCATGACGGCGTCCTGCGTGGGCTTGTCCAGCGCGTCGAACGCCTTCTTGTTCATGATGACCGCATTCTTGGGCAACCAGGCCTGCGTGTCGTAGTAGTACTTCATGTGCTCGTAGAGCTTGCTGTCGACGCCGGTCGCACCCGAGGTCATCGTGGATTCGACGACACCGGTTGCCAGCGCTTGCGAGAATTCTGCGGCCTGCACGGTCACGGGTTGCGCACCCACGAGTTCGGCGATGCGCGCGGTGGCGGGGCTGTAGGCACGCCACTTGATGCCCTTGAGATCTGCTGCGCTGTTGATCACCTTCTTGGTGTAGATGCCCTGAGTCGGCCAGGCCACCGAGTACAGCAGCATCATGCCTTGCTCGCCCAGTTTCTTTTCGAGAAACGGCTTCTGGGCCTTGTACAGCTTCATCGACGAGTCGTAGCTGTCGGCGAGGAACGGGATGCCGTCCACACCGAAAATTTGCCATTCGTTCTGGTAATTCACCAGCAGGATTTCACCGGCCTGGGCTTGGCCGCCTTGCACGGCACGCTTGATTTCGGGGGCTTTGAACAGCGCCGCATTCGCGTGCACCGTGATCTTGAGTTTGCCGCCGCTCGCGGTGTCCACGTCCTTGGCGAACTGGGTGAGGTTCTCGGTGTGGAAGTTGGTGCTGGGGTAGGCCGCAGCGAGATCCCATTTGGTCTGCGCCTGTGCGGTAGAAAAGGCCAGGGCCGCGCATACGGCCAGAGAACTGAGAGAGAAAACTCTACGCTTCATTACCATCACTCCGCTTCAAGAGGTGAGAGGACATCGACAAAACTTTGCTCAATCCTCAATGTAGCTGATGACATTTTCGCGACTAATAGGTAGATACCTTAGTTTGTAGGGCGCTCGAATGAAGGCGTTGGTGATGACTGTAGGAAAAAGCGGAATCTGCGGTTGATCCGGATTGTCCGCAACCGCCGTGACATCAGAATAGGATATTGGTACGGGTATGGGTACGAAGACAATCGGGCGCGTGTGCGCCAAGCAAAGTGGAGTGCAGATGACGAGTCAACGCTGGCAGTTCTGGGTAGATCGTGGAGGCACATTTACCGATGTGGTGGGGCGCAAGCCCAATGGGGAGATCGTGACGCACAAGCTGCTGTCGGAGAACCCCGAGCAGTATCGGGATGCGGCGGTCGCCGGGATCCGGCATCTGCTGGGCCTGAAGGCGGGCGAGGCGGTTTCCAGTGAGCAGATCGAGTGCGTGAAGATGGGCACCACGGTGGCCACCAACGCGCTGCTGGAGCGCAAGG
>CALMCS010000789.1 GCA_937862875.1 uncultured Comamonadaceae bacterium | reverse complement strand
ACAAAACTCATTGAAGGCCTCTTCGTATTAGTTAAAAGTTGGAACAAAGATATATGCAAGCTGTGGTTGACCATGTAGGTCGAGACCACATCTTAGACGTTCAGTAATCAAAACTGCATAAACCAACACGCATTACTGGGCATGTGGCGTTATTGGCCGTGAAAAAATTCAACGACCCAACATCCCAGCCACATGCTCGCCAATCGCCAGAGAGCTGGTAAGTCCCGGCGATTCGATTCCAAACAGATTCACCAGCCCCGCAATGCCATGCACCGTAGGCCCCTGAATCACAAAGTCGGCGGCCGGCTCATCCGGCCCGCTGATCTTGGGGCGAATGCCGGCATAACCCGGCGTCAATGAATCACTCGGGAGCCCCGGCCAATACTGGCGCACGGCCTCATAGAACCCAGCGCATCGCGCCGCATCCACGGTCAGGTGATCGGGACTGTCCACCCACTCCACATCGGGCCCGAACTTGGCCTGACCGCCCAGATCGAGCGTGAGATGCACGCCCAGCCCGGCGGCCTCCGGCACCGGATAGATCAGATGCGAGAACGGCGCGCGCGACGAGATCGTGAAGTAGTTGCCCTTGGCGTAGTAAGCCCGCGGCACATGCTCCTTCGCAAGCCCTGCAAAGCGCCCCGCAAGATCGGGCGCATGCAGTCCCGCCGCATTCACCACCGCGTTGGCCAACAGCTCCGTGCCATCGACAGCCAGCAGATAGATACCATCCGCACGGCACTCCGCACGCGCAATCGGCGACTGCAACGCGAGCGCACCGCCATGGTTTTCGACATCCGCCAACAGCGACAACATCAGGCCGTGGCTGTCCACAATGCCCGTGCTCGGCGAAAGCAGCGCCGCCACGCATTGCAGCGCGGGCTCAAGCGCCAACGCCTCGTCACGCGACAGCATCTGCAGATCGCTCACCCCGTTGGCCGCAGCATGCTCGGCAATCCGAGCCAGTTGCCCACGCTGCGCCTCGTTGGTCGCCACGATCAACTTACCGCAACGCCGGTGCGCGATACCGCGTTCCTCGCAATAGGCATACAGCAGCGCCTTGCCTGCCACGCACAGCCGAGCTTTGAGCGAACCCTGCGGGTAGTAGATACCCGCATGGATCACCTCGCTGTTGCGCGACGAAGTTTCCGTGCCAATTGCGTTCGCGGCTTCCAGCACCAACACGTCACGCCCGCGCAAAGCCAATGCCCGAGCCACTGCCAAGCCCACCACGCCCGCGCCGATGACGACGCAATCCACTTTTTCAGCCACGAGAATCTCCCCGAAATCTGTACCTCGCTCGCAGCCTTTTCGGTGCGATTTCCGAGGTCCACAATTTAACAGTTCACGCGCAGCCTTCTGTGCCATTCGTACTGCACTAAGATGAAACACACGAGAGTTTCCAGACCTTGAGGACCCGCCCATGTTGATTCGCAGCCTGCGCTCTTTTTTGGCGCTTCATCGCTACGGCACTGTGGTTGCTGCGGCAGAAAACGTGCATCTTTCGCAGGCCGCGGTCAGCGTGCAGTTGAAGAACATCGAGGAAGAATTGGGCGTGCAATTGTTCGTGCGCACCAAACGCTCGCTGGAGTTCACCTCGGCCGGACACCAACTGGTGGGCCTGGCCGAGCAGATCGTCACGATCTACGAGGAAATGAAGACGCTGGGCAGCGGCAAGGCCGCCGCCGGCACCTTCACCCTGGGTGTCATCAACAGCGCGCTCTCGGGCATGCTGCCGCGCTTTCTACGACAGATCACCAAGCAGAACCCGTTCCTCGAAATCAAGATCGTTGCGGGTCTGTGCCGTGAGCTGGTCTCGCAGGTGGATCGCGGAACCCTGGATGCCGCCATCGTGATCGAGCCGCCGCTCACTTTCCCCACGATCCTCTCGGTGCACCACCTGTACAGCGAGCCGTTCGCGCTGATC
>CALMCS010000788.1 GCA_937862875.1 uncultured Comamonadaceae bacterium | reverse complement strand
ACCAGGTAGCGCAGTTGCCCCACATCCACCCCGGAATCGGCACCCGCCAAGCGCAAAGTGGCTGAAGGCAACCAACCCTTTTGATCCGCCAGGACTGCACAATCCTCTAATCCATCCTGATTGGTGTCCGCGCATGGAAGGCGGTGCATCACTGTGGCAAAGGTGATGATGGCCCGATCTGCCTGCGCCAATGCCTGACGCTCCTGACGCGAGGAATCGACGAGAGTGCGCTCACGCCATTGCAGGTAGCCCATGGCCGCCAAGCCGGCCATCACGGCGATCAGAAGAAGTACCTGCAGCAAGCCAAAGCCACGCGAGCGGCTAGGCGCTCGGCAGGATCGGGGGGCTATCAAATTAGTCATCAGCATGTAAATGGAAGGCAGATACCACTAGGGAAGACTCTTGCGCAACCAGCCGGCCAGCTGGACAGGCGACTCCGCCTCGACCACGTCGTCAGACACCATCAGCAGCGGTGCGAAGGGACTGGCAGCGCATAGGCTATTTACGGTGTGGGGCGCATCCAGGCGATTGCCATTACCGTCCTTGTCCTGAAGTGGAATGACCACCCAATAGGCGGCAGCCATGACCTGGTTGGCAGCGCAGTCGATCGCTCCCGTCGCTCCGGCATCGCCCGTCAGATAGGTTCTCGTCGCCGCAAACGGCAGTGTGGCTGCGTTGTTGAGCGCGGCGATGAGGTCGGTGACATCGAGAAAGGTGGCAGATCCGGCAGCATCGACAGTGCGCTCCTTGGCCACGGCGAGGTCGGCATCCTGCGCGGCGGTGGCATTCGCTGCACGAAATACCGAGTACCGAGCGCGTAGTCTGTCCGCCGGAAGCTCAAGCCCCACACTCACGTAAGGGAACCATCCCACTTGGTTGCCATTGGTGCAAACCCCGCCCGTCAGAGTCTCGTAGCCGTCGGCATTGGCGCCGGGGCACGGAAGACGACCATGTCGCAGCGCAAAGGCGCGAACGACCGAACGCAGTTGCTGGGCTTCTGCGCGACCGCGTTCGATCTCCTGTTGCGCCAACACCGTTTCATAACCGCTAAATGCCGCCCAGGACATCAGGCCGGCAACGACCAACGCGATTGCGACCTCCACCAGCGAGAAACCGGCCTGCGCAGTGCGAGACACATGGACACTACTGCGAAAACTCGCACAGATCATGGCGACTTCGCCCTCGGTGGCGAAGTCGGCGCATACGACTGTAGATTGCGCGCCTCCGTACTGGCACGCTCTCCCAGAGTTCGCATCTCGGCAAGAATCTCCTGCTGGCGCGCCGACGCCTGTGGCGCAGTGCTCTTGGACAGAGCCTGCAGTTCGTTGTTGAGCATCTGGATCCGGACACTGGTGTCCAGCATGTTGCGCAAGGTTTGGTAATAGCGTGGGTCGATACCTGGCGGAGAAAGCGCTTCCAGTTCGTTCACGATTGCCCGCATTTTCTCGGGCGGCGCCTGCATTCCCTGGGCTCGCAGGGCGTTGAACTCGGCGCGTACCTCGGCCAGGCGCCTGCGGCGTTCCTGCGATTCCTTTGTAGAACGCGGCGGCGAGGCCGCGCGGTCAATGGATGGCTGAACAGGGACTCCGCCGTCTTGCGGCAAAGGGCCATTGCTTGGCGCGGTCTTGTTCAATTCAGGACCGGCAATCGACGGATGAGAATTCCCAGCCATCCAGAAGCCACCCGCCACAAGGGCCAGCACCAGAAATCCCAGGCCAGCGCCAATCAATACAGGCTTATGCATTCAGTGCCCCGCCTTGGAAAGCCGGCAGGCCTCGACAAAAGTTGAAACATTACGGAATCCAACCGCCCGGAGCAGCCAGCTTTGAATCAATGACGGATGAGATAGCCGCATCACAGCCCACCTCCCATACTTTGCGTGACCGACTGCCGTACCAGGTCGTAAACGGGCAACAGCAAAGCAACAATCAGGAACAGAAACAGTCCGCCAGCCACCAGAATGATCACGGGCTTGAGGATTTCTGCAAGTGACTTGACCAGCACTTCCAGGCGCTTGCGATAGTCCCCCGCCAAATGCGAAAGTTGCTCATCGAGGCTGCCAGACTCTTCCCCCACTGAGATCATGCGCACCGCCATGGCAGGGAAACCTCCCACACGTCGCATGGAAGAAGACACAGAATCCCCTCGCGAGACCGACTCGGCCACCTGGATTAGCCGGCTGCGGTAGTAGCGGTTCTTGGTGGCACGACCGAGGATGCGCAAGCTCGACACCAGATCGACACCCGCCCGCACCAGGATGGAGAGATGTTCGGAGATGTGCGCCATGCCCGATGACACCAGCAGCGTGCGAGCAATGGGCAAGCGGTGCAGCAGGCTGTAGGTAGCCAGCTGAAACCGCTCTGACCGCTTGAAGGAGATCACGCCCAGCGCAACGACCGCAGTGGTCACCAATAGCACCCATGGAAGATGGACAGAAAGCAGATCGGCAAACGCGACCAGCCCCTCGGTGATAGGCGGTAGCTTGGCCTGCAGCTGCTTGAACAGCCGCGCCATGTTTGGAACGACGTAGTAGATCCAGAAGATAGCAACGCCGATGATGCTGGCAAAGACAAAGGCCGGGTAGATCAGAGCGGTTTTGATGTCGCGCCGGATGTTGATCATGCGCTCGACATGCTCGGCCGCCTCGCCCAGCATCCGGTCGAGCGTGCCCGTCTGGTCGCCGATAGCAACGAGATTGCGCACCGTCTCAGGAAATACATTGGAATGGCGGTTGAAAGCCTCTGTCATGCCAACCCCGGCGTTCAGGTCGTCCCGCATGTTGCGCGCAACTGCTGCCATGGCCTTATTGCCGACGCCATTGCTTTCATCCACCAGCGTCGTCAGTGCGTCAAGTGCTGGCACCCCCGCGCGCATCATCAGGCCCATGTCGCGCAGGAAGCCGGCAAGGTCATCACCGCGCACCTGATTGCGAAACAGGTGCAACAGCATGTCGGTGACAACCGCCAGCCACTGCGGGAAGCGCCAGAGCCCGACCACGGTGCCGTCTGTTTCAGCCTCCAAGCGCATCCGTGCCGAAAGATCGCGCTGGACTGCCAGGCGCAGCAGGCCCGACCGCACTGCGCCATGCGGGAGCAGCACCCGGTAGTAGTAAGTGTTGAGATGGGCCATGTAAAGGTTCCGTCGATGAGGCTCAGTCCTCGCCCACCGTGCGCAGGATCTCTTCCATGGTGGTTTCACCCGCCAGAACGCGATGACGAGCCAGCGCTAGGATGGGGCGCATGCCAACTGTCTGCGCACGCTGGCGCATTTCGGCGCGGCTCGCGTCCGAAGCAATCGCGTCGGCCAGATCGCGGTTGACGGCCAGCAATTCATAGACGGGAAGCCGCCCTAGATAACCGGTGTCGCGGCAGTGGTGGCAGCCCCTCCCATAAAAAACCCGTAGCGTCTCATCTGCGCTGGCAGGATCCAGCCACCGGCGCTCATCGTCACTGGCAACACGCGGCGTGGCACAGTGCGGACAAATGCGCCGGACGAGACGCTGGTTAATCACGGCGACCAGGTTTTCTGCAATCGTTTCCGCGTCAACACCAAGAAGCTTGAGACGTGGCATGACACCAAAAATACTGCCAACGTGCAGCGTTGATAGCACCAGGTGGCCGGTGGATGACGCATCCAGCGCCGCGCGCGCTGTTTCAGAGTCGCGGATTTCGCCGACCAGAATGATGTCCGGGTCGTGCCGCAGGAAATGCCGCATGGCATTGGCAAACTCATAGCCAGCCCGGCGATTGACCTCGGTCTGACAGGCCACTGGCACACGGTACTCAACAGGATCTTCCACGGTGAGCACGTTGCGCTCAACGAGCGGCTGCATGCGAAGAGCCGCATGCAGCGTGGTGCTCTTTCCCGACCCCGTGGGGCCGGTGATCAGAATTAGCCCGTGCGGTCGTGAGAAGGCCTTGGCCATCACCGCGACATCCTCTTCCAGGAAGCCCAGATCGACCAGCTTGTCTAGACTGCTGCGCTCTGGCAACAGGCGCATCACCATGCGTTCGCCAAATTCGGAGATCAGCGTAGACACCCGGATGGTGAAGTTTTTTTCCATCACCTGGGCCGTAAAACTGCCATCTTGCGGAAGGCGCTGTTCACTGGCATCCATTTCCGCCTGAAGCTTGACATACACCACCAGTCGATCGAGCGCGGGTGACAGCGCAAAAACGGGGCGCAGTACACCGTCCACGCGCAACAGCACCGAGCGGCTGCGCGCCGTGGGCGCCAGATGGATATCGGTCGCCCGTTCGTGCACCGCCAGATGCAGCATGTGCTCCAGAAGTCGGGCCGGACTGTAGGCGCGATCCACGTCGGCCTCCAGCTTGCGCACCTCGCTCTCGATCAG
>CALMCS010000787.1 GCA_937862875.1 uncultured Comamonadaceae bacterium | reverse complement strand
TGTTCGGCGTGGTCAAGAACAAGATCATGTACGGCAAGAAGGTCAAGGGCATCGAACGCTCGACCTTCCTCGTAGGTCCTGATGGCCTGCTGGTGCAAGAGTGGCGCGGCCTGAAAGTCCCTGGTCACGTCGATGACGTGCTCAAGGCTGTGAAGGCCATCAAGGTGCAGGACAAGAAGGCGGCCTAAAAACCAACGCTTGTTTCAAAGCATCACATGGAGTGTGCATAATGGATCAATGCCATTGATTTTTGCAAAGCGCACTCCAGATTCGAAAGCCGCCCGGGTTTCCTGGCGGCTTTTTGCTTCTTGAGGTTCCCTGAAGTTCTTTAGTAAGCGAGGCTTTCCGCACCATGCCCCTGCCACCTGCACCGACCAAGCGCGCGGCGCTGCTCTCCCCAGAAGCCTTCCGCCAAAGCGCCGCATCCGCCAACGCACAAGAATCCGATGACGCAGTAGACGCCATTGCCGACACCGATACGGTCGTCGCCTCTGCGGCTGCCGCTCCCCGTTCCCGCAAGAAAACGGCCGCCCTCGTCAACGCTCCTTCCGCCCCAACCACCGCCGCCGCACCCAGCAGCAAACGCGTGGCCGGCAAGAGCGCCAAGGCCGCATCCGTGCCCGCAACCGCTCCAGTGGCTGCCGCAGTCGCCGCCCCCGTGGCACCGGCTCGTGCAGAAGCACCCGCCGTGGCACCGCGCGCCGCGCCTCAGCCTGCCGCCGTCAGCAAAGCCGCTCCAGTCAGCAAGGGTAAAACCCGCGCAGCGCGCAACACCGGTCCGAAGAAGATGTTCGTGCTCGACACCAACGTCCTGCTGCACGACCCCACCAGCCTGTTCCGCTTCGAAGAGCACGATATTTTCCTGCCGATGATCGTGCTGGAAGAGCTCGACGGGCACAAGAAGGGCATGACCGAAGTGGCGCGCAATGGCCGCCAGGTCAGCCGCTCGCTCGACGCGCTTGCTGCGGTCGATGGCGAAGACATCGCCAACGGCCTGCCGCTGAACGCCACCGGTCAGACCGCGGCCAATGGAAAACTGTATTTCCAGACGTCGACCCTGAGCTACACGCTGCCCTCCAGCCTGCCGCAGGGCAAGGCCGACAACCAGATTCTGGGTGTGGTCGAATCCCTGCGCGCGCAGTTTGCGCCGCGCCAGGTGGTGCTGGTTTCCAAGGACATCAACATGCGCGTCAAGGCGCGTGCGCTGGGCCTGGACGCCGAGGACTATCAGAACGACAAGGCACTGGAAGACGGCGACCTGCTGTACTCCGGCATGTTCGCCCTGCCCGCAGACTTCTGGACCAAGGTCGGGAAGAACGTCGAGAGCTGGCAGAGCGGAGCGCAGACGCACTACCGCGTGACCAGCCCTGCCGTCGCGCAGATGATGATCAACCAGTTCGTGTTCTTCGAAGCACCGGGCGAACCCAGCCTGTACGCACGTGTCACGGAAATCCGCGACAAGACGGCGGTGCTGGAAACGCTCAAGGACTACGGCTCCTCCAAGAACGCGGTCTGGGGCGTGAACACGCGCAATCGCGAGCAGAACTTCGCCATGAATCTGCTCATGGATCCGGACATCGACTTCGTCACGCTCACCGGCACGGCCGGTACCGGCAAGACGCTGATGGCGCTGGCCGCCGGCCTCACGCAAGTGCTGGACGAACGCCGCTACACCGAAATCATCATGACGCGGGCCACGGTCAGCGTCGGTGAAGACATCGGTTTCCTGCCCGGCACCGAAGAAGAAAAGATGGGCCCATGGATGGGGGCACTCGATGACAACCTCGAGTTCCTCGCCAAGGGCGACGGCGGCAATCCCGGCGAATGGGGCCGCGCGGCCACCAATGAGCTGATTCGCAGCCGCATCAAGATCAAGAGCATGAACTTCATGCGCGGTCGCACCTTCCTGAACAAGTACGTGATCATCGACGAAGCGCAGAACCTGACGCCCAAGCAGATGAAAACGCTGATCACCCGCGCCGGTCCGGGCACCAAGATCATCTGCATGGGTAACCTTGCGCAGATCGATACGCCGTACCTGACCGAAGGCTCTTCGGGCCTGACCTTCGCGGTGGATCGCTTCAAGGGCTGGCCACACAGCGGCCACATCACACTGGCACGCGGCGAGCGTTCACGTCTGGCCGACTTCGCCAGCGAGGTGCTCTAAGGCATGGCGATCAGCTGGATCACCGCACTCAAATTGGTGCCCTGGGGCGAGGTCATCGACGCCGCGCCTCAGGTCATCAAGGCCGCCAAGGGAATGGTTCGCAAGAAAGATGCGCAGTTCGACGAGCAGCAAAAGCAAACCGCTGCCGCCGCCTCGAACGAGCATGTTTCGCGCCTCACCGCCTCGGCGGGTGAGCTGGCGCTGCAGAAGATTCAAGCATTGGAAGAGCGCACGCAGCAGATGGAGCAATCGCAACGCCAGTCGCTCGAGATCATCGAGAAGCTGGCCGAGCAGAATGCCCAGCTGGTGACCACGGTCGGCGCATTGCGCATCGGCGCGCAGCGTCTGGCCATTGCCTGTGGCGTACTGGGCGTGATCTGCGTGGGTCTTGTGATCTACGCATTCATGCACGCCCGATAGCTTCCGCATAGCATCCCCATGGCCCACGCTGGGCCAGCCACTCAAGAACCAAGGCGTCTCGATTCGGGACGCCTTTGTTGTTTCTGGCGTGCCCCATCCGCCCGATGGCTTACAAGCATCGGCCTGCGATAGTCCAACGGACCAATCGCCGGAGAGCAAGCCCTCACTCATTACCAAATACAATCGCGTTTCAGTAGTTACCCTATGTTCACAAATACTGCCGGACGCCACATTTCAGGCACCCATTTTCGGTAGGGCACTCGATTCGAGCGCAAATTTATTGCCACAAGCAATATCCAAGTAATTCAGTGGTGAAGCATGCAATTTCAATGGAATGACCCGACCGCAATCATGTTTGCGGTCTATCTCGTGGCCATGTTGGCCATCGGCTGGCTCGGTTACCTCCGAACCCAGAACCTCTCGGACTACATTCTGGGAGGCCGCAGCCTCGGCAGCGTGGTGACGGCCCTCTCGGCCGGCGCGTCCGACATGAGCGGCTGGCTCCTGATGGGCCTGCCCGGCGCCATCTATCTCTCCGGACTCTCGGAAGCCTGGATCGCCGTTGGCCTGATCATCGGCGCGTACCTCAACTGGCGACTCGTGGCGGCGCGCCTGCGCCTGTACACCGAGCGCGCGGGCAATGCCCTGACGCTGCCCGACTATCTGGCCAATCGCTTTGAAGACCGCTCCAACGTGCTGCGCATCGTCACCGCACTGGTGATTCTGGTGTTCTTCACGCTGTACTGCGCCTCGGGCGTCGTGGCCGGTGCGCGATTGTTCGAGAACATGTTCGGCATGCCCTACACCACCGCCCTGTGGGTCGGCGCGCTGTGCACCATGGCCTATGTGTTCATCGGCGGCTTTCTGGCCGTGAGCTGGACAGACACCATTCAGGCATCGCTGATGATCACGGCGCTGATCCTGGCTCCCGCCATCGCCTGGCTCGCGCTGGACGGCCAATTGCAGCCAGGCCAGAGCTGGACCACACTGGTAACGCCCGAAAAGCTCGACATCTTCAAGGGCGCAAGCTTCGTCGGCATCATTTCGCTGCTTGCCTGGGGCCTCGGCTACTTTGGTCAGCCCCACATTCTGGTGCGCTTCATGGCCGCCTCGTCCGTGAACACCATTCCCAGCGCCCGCCGCATCAGCATGGTCTGGATGATTCTCTGCCTGGCCGGTGCCGTGGCCGTGGGCTTCATCGGCATCCCGTATTTCGCAGCCCACCCGAGCGGTGCCGCCGCGGTGAATGCCAACGCCGAAACCGTGTTCATGGAAATCACCAAGCAGCTCTTCAATCCGTGGATTGCCGGTGCTCTGCTGGCCGCCATTCTGGCCGCGGTGATGAGCACCCTGTCCTGCCAGTTGCTGGTGTGCTCGAGCGCCCTGACCGAAGACATCTATCGCAAGTTCCTGCGCAAGAACGCCAGCCAGATCGAACTGGTATGGGTCGGCCGCGGCATGGTGCTGCTCGTCGCCCTGATCGCCATCGCCATCGCCAGCAACCCCGAGTCCAAGGTGCTGGGCATGGTGAGCTACGCATGGGCGGGCTTCGGCGCGGCATTCGGTCCGGTGATCATTCTGTCTCTGGTCTGGAGCCAAATGACGCGCGGCGGTGCGCTGGCCGGCATCATCACCGGCGCGGTGACGGTTCTGGTGTGGAAGCAATTTGGCTGGCTGGGTCTCTATGAGATCGTCCCCGGCTTCCTGTTCGCCACCATCGCCACCGTGGTGGTCAGCCGCCTGAGCGGCCCGCCATCCAAGACGATCCAGGCGGCGCACGCGGCCATGGAAGTCGAATTCAAGCAAAGCGGTGCGACCTAAGCCACGCTGACATCATGAAAAATGTCCGGTGTCAAGTTCTTTGTGAAACCTGGCAGCGGCACGAAAGGTCTTATGGAGCAACAGGTTAGGCCAGATTTCGACCGTTGCGCGATCTTGCTTCTTCTGGAGCTAGGTGCCACATAGGCGCTTCGCGGTGGAAAGCCTGGGAGCATCGCAGCGGGCAAGATCGGCTTGTCATCATAGTTGTCCCTTGCCCACCAAATAGCAAAAGCGCAGCCGCAGGGCTGCGCTTTTGCTTTCGGACGGCTACAACAGCTAGATCGACTTCTGCTGGCCGGTCTTGGCGGCGGGGCTACCGGAGCTACCCTTTCTGAATCCCCGATCCCCGGCCACGAAGGCTTCGAGCATGTATGGGATCAGCGTTGTGGCATCGACCGCCTCGCCATACGCCTGCGCGTGCAGCGCGGCGTAGCGGTCGAGGT
>CALMCS010000786.1 GCA_937862875.1 uncultured Comamonadaceae bacterium | reverse complement strand
AGAATCGGGAACAGGTCGGTCAGGTAGTCGCGCAGGATGTTGCCGGTCACCGAGATGGTGTCCAGACCGCGAGCCGCGCGCTCGAGCGTGTAGCGCATGGCGCGCACTTGCGACAGGATGTGGATTTCCAGACCGGCGGTGTCGTGATCCTTCAGGTACTTCTGCACCTTCTTGATCAGCTCGGCTTCGTGTGGACGGTATGGGTCCAGCCAGAACACGGCAGGCATGCCGGAGTTGCGGGCACGGGTCACGGCCAGCTTCACCCAGTCGCGGATCGGAGCGTCCTTGACCTGGCACATGCGCCAGATGTCGCCCTGCTCCACGTTCTGGCTCAGCAGCACTTCGCCGGTGGCCAGGTCGGTGATGTTGGCCACGCCGTCTTCGGTGATTTCAAACGTCTTGTCGTGCGAGCCGTATTCCTCGGCCTGCTGGGCCATCAGGCCGACGTTGGGCACGGTGCCCATGGTCTTGGGGTCGAAGTTGCCGTGCCACTTGCAGAAGTTGATCACTTCCTGGTAGATACGGGCGAAGGTGGACTCAGGCATCACGGCCTTGCAGTCGTAAGGCTTGCCGTCAGCGGCCCACATCTTGCCGCCAGTGCGAATCATGGCAGGCATGGAGGCGTCAACGATCACGTCGTTGGGCGAATGGAAGTTGGTAATGCCCTTGGCAGAATCGACCATGGCCAGACGCGGACGGTGCTCCTGGCACTTGTGCAGGTCGCGAATGATTTCGTCACGCTGCGAAGCAGGCAATGTCTCAATCTTTTCGTACAGATTGGCCATGCCGTTGTTCACGTTCACGCCCAGCTCGTCGAACAGCTTGCCGTGCTTGGCAAACGCATCCTTGTAGAAAATCTTCACGCAGTGGCCGAACACGATGGGGTGCGAGACCTTCATCATCGTGGCCTTCACGTGCAGCGAGAACAGAATGCCGGACTGGCGGCAGTCTTCCAGCTCTTGCTCGTAGAACTCGACCAGGGCCTTCTTGCTCATGAACATCGAATCGATGACTTCACCCGCTTGCAGAGCGACCTTTGGCTTCAGAACGACGGTCTTGCCGCTCTTGGTGACCAGCTCCATCTTCACGTCGCAGGCCTTGTCCAGAGTCATGGACTTTTCGCCGTGGTAGAAATCGCCGTGGTCCATGTGGGACACGTGCGTTTGCGACCACTGCTTCCACTCGCCCATGGAGTGCGGGTGCTTCTTGGCGTAGTTCTTCACGGCGGCAGGAGCGCGGCGATCGGAATTGCCTTCGCGCAGCACGGGGTTCACAGCGGAACCGATGCAACGGGAATAGCGTGCCTTGATGTCTTTTTCCTGATCGTTCTGTGGATTCTCAGGAAAGTCAGGAATGTTGAAGCCCTTGGACTGCAGTTCCTTGATGGCGTCTTGCAACTGGCCCACCGAAGCGCTGATGTTGGGCAGCTTGATGATGTTGGCTTCAGGCGTGAGCGTGAGCTTGCCCAGTTCGGCCAGATTGTTGGGAACGCGTTGTTCCGCAGTCAGGTTTTCAGGGAACTCACCCAGAATGCGGGCGGCCAGAGAGATATCGCTGTCGGCAACGTCGATGCCGGCAGTGGAAGCAAAACCGCGAACGATAGGCAGGAACGACGCCGTAGCCAGTCGTGGTGCTTCGTCGGTCAGTGTGTAGATGATTTTCGAAGTCATTGTCTCTTTCAAGTAGCGAAACAGGAATCAGGATGCAGCCAGACTTTTGTGAAGACCGCCACAGT
Organism: uncultured Comamonadaceae bacterium; assembly: GCA_937862875.1. Lineage (GTDB taxonomy): Bacteria > Pseudomonadota > Gammaproteobacteria > Burkholderiales > Burkholderiaceae_C > Diaphorobacter_A. Next base: position 1,708 of record CALMCS010000786.1, on the reverse strand, counting down.
CATACCGTCCATACCGTGAGCGCCCGCACACATCCACCGGTAAGCGGATTTCATTGTGCAATGCAATATCACGATACGGAATTAAACCGCAAGATTGTCGCCGGTTTTTAAGTCTTATACAAGACTTAGGATCAAGAACCCAATCGAGATGGCTGGGCTAAGAGTGTCATCACCCACCGTGACAGCCATGAAAACCATCCGATCGAGTCGTGATCTACCAGCCGTCAAACGCGGCGAAACGGGCTGATTGGCTTGCGTTTGGTGGCCTGTCCCACATACGCCTGAGGGCGGAAGTTCTGCCGTTGACTCAACAATTCGCCGTCGTCAATGCGCTCCGCCAAACTTTGAAGATCGCCTGGGCTCACACCGACACTTGCAAAGTGCGCTTGCCAGGTTTCGACCACGTCAATCACTTGGACAACCATCTCTGCGGCCTCTGCCGACGACAACCCGAATGACTCACATTGGGACATGGCGTTGTCCAAAGTGGAGTCGTAACCGTCTGCTCCGCAAATGAACTCTTGAAACCCCTGCCCCGAGTTGGTTGGCAAGACGTCGTACGCTGGCGCAAGTCGCAACTTGCCGTTGGCCGTTGGATTGACGACCAACAATGCATGGTTCTTCTCATGGTCGTCCGTGTTATCCATCAGGATATTGAAGACCATGCGTCGGAACAACTCTCGCGCATCCGCCAAATTCGCATCGCCCTCACTCACCCCGATACGGCGCAAAACCAAAGCCAATTGCGGATATCCCATTTCTGGCTCGGTGCCCGCAGGCGTTGCCGCGCGAAGGGCTGTACCGGCAGAAATACTGTGAATTCGATGATCCCCGTCTCGGTCGAATCGGCGTACAGCAACTGCGTTGGCTCCCTCAAGCGCGATGACTTGGGTTTGCGCCACCGTGATACCCGCCTTGGCGGCCAGCGTCATCGTTGCATGCTCGATGAGCGGAGAGTCCACATACTCGTTATTGAAGAACTTGATGACCCACTGCACACCGTCAATAGTGATGAGTGCCTTGGGTTTTGCGCCGCCCAAAGGGCTGCCACCACCTTCAATGATCCGTGCTTCGAGGGTCGTCAGCGCCTCTCCGGCTTCAATCTTGCCAACCACATCACTCAGCGCTTGTGCTTGATCCAGGCGAGGCAAAGGACCGCCCCTGCGAGGGAGGTATTCGTCAGAGGAAGTGGACACACCGAGCGCTCCAAAACGGTCATCGCCTGCGTAATACAGCAACTCCATCAGTGAAATGCGTTTGGGCTTGTCGACAAAGCGAATAACTTTTTCTCCCCAGCGGTCCGGTCTGGCGTCATCCACGGCACCCACCGCACGCGCGACATTGCCGCTCAACCGCCCTGCGGGCATGAACTCAATATCTATCAATGGAAGGTCTTCGCTGAGCGCGAAACCGCTGGCCAACCATTGAGCACCGTAGTGGAGAGACACACCCTTTCCTCCTGCGACCAGCTTCAACGCTCCTACGTACCGAGGATCGCCATCGCCCAGGAACCAAAGATACAAGTCATCCAGGCGCATGTCAGTCTTTCAATGATTTGTTCACTGGCGCTACGCCCAAACGTGCATTGGCCGACGCCTGCGCCCTCGCCCTGCCCAACTGCACCGCTTCGCGCACATCCATCTCGAGCGCTCCGCGGTCGTGTTCAGGGGCGGCCAATTGAGCCAGTTCTGCATCGCGATTGATGAGC
>CALMCS010000785.1 GCA_937862875.1 uncultured Comamonadaceae bacterium | reverse complement strand
CGTCATGCTGGCGCGTCCTCGGCGTTCTCGGCATCCCCGGTGGGCGCGGAGGGCACTGGCGCAGCGTCGGCACCTACGGCTGCAGCGGCCTCGGCGGGCTTGGAGTCATCGCGCTGTTGCAGGCCGCGGCGCGAGATCGGTGGCGCGAAGCGGGACCGGCGCGTGCCTTCCAGTACGTCCTGCGGCAGCTCGCCGTACTTTTCTAGGGCCGCGCGAGCTGCGGCATTCTTCGCCGCGAAGTCGTCGCGCGTCGTGCCCGAGTACCTGAACTGCTGCGCCAGTGAGAAGAGGCTGCGAAGCGCATGGGCGCCATCGTTGAGCCAACGTTCCAGGGTGCTGCGGTCGATCAGTGCGGTGTGGTGGGCCAGGATCAACTTGCGGACGACGTCGTCGTAGTCGGCCAGCAGGTAGACCGCGGCGAAGCCCAACTGGGCATTGACGAACAGGGGCAGCTTGACGGGTTGCACATTGAGGTTCTCGCCGAGGGTCAGTGCTGTCGGCACACCGGCCAGGGCCTGATCAACCTGCTCTCGCAGCGCCTGCAGTGCGGTCTTGGTCTGATCGAGCTTCTCTTCGATACGAAGCATCCACCAGTCGGAGTACGGGTCGTCCTGCTCGGCGCCGCGTTTCATCTTGTTCATGACCGAGACGTAACCATTGAGGCCCACGATGGCCGCTCGCCCGTCGCCGGCGGCGCGGCCATGCCAGATACGCGAAGCATGATGGGTGTGCAGCGTCAGCGACATCGCGCTGCGAAGTGACCCGAGATTCAACTGCAAGGGTTCATTGGTTGCCATGGTATGGACTCGCTGTAGGGAAACGAGCCGCCAGCTTCCCGTCGATCAGGAAGGTCGTCAGTCAACAAATGGAACCTGGAGCCTTCCGCGTTCACAGCGTGCGCCGAGCCGCTGCCCGCTATCCCCAGGGGATAGCTCCACTGACATCCATCGTGCATCGCAACCTAGTGGGCTACGATGAGGCTCTGATACCGACAACTGATTGCTTCAACGACGGAGGAGCGGATGGGGAGTAGTGCCAAGCTGGTTTTGAATGGTGAGCAGCGATCTCATGCGGATGCCGTGCTGGAGATGCTCGGGCGTGCCCATCATTTCGAGTGCATGGTGGCGTTTGCGAAGGTCTCCGCGCTACCAGGGTTGCTGACACCGTTGGAGCAGGCGCTGGACCGTGGCATGTCGGCCCGGGTCGCGGTCGGACTGAGCTTCCATCTCAGCGAGCCGCCGCTGTTGCGCAAGCTGTTCGATCTGTCGAAGCGCAGCGCTATGCAGCTCTACTTGAGCACCGGCGATGCGACGTTCCATCCCAAGATCTACGCGACCCAGGAGCCCACGCGGTGCACAGTGATCGTGGGGTCTGCCAACCTGACGGCTGGTGGTCTCGGCGACAACCACGAAGCTTCGGTACGGGTCGACGGCCCGGACCCCACGTTGTTTGCGGAGGTCCAGGCGCACTTCGATCTGCTTGTCGCCGAGAAATCGATTGTCTTGGCGACCAAGAAGCGCATTGATGCGTACGCGATCGAATTCGCGATCCACGATGCTTGGCGCAAGATGGCAAGGAAGCGGGCCGATCGCGTTGCCCGCGATGACGTGCAGGACCTGACGGTGTTGGCGGACCAACTGGCGGAAATGAAACTCGACGATTCACCCCATGGATTTGCTGCGCAGCAGGTACTGCGTAAGTCCAACCTGAGGTTGGCACGACGCCAGATCAAGGCCATGGCCGTTCCCGTCAACGGCGGTGCTCGGGGTTTCCTTACGCGGTACGAAGCATTGATCAACACATTCCACTCGGGAGGGCTGCACCGC
>CALMCS010000784.1 GCA_937862875.1 uncultured Comamonadaceae bacterium | reverse complement strand
GCGACGTGACCATGAACATGCGCAACCTGCTGCGCAAGATGGGCAAGAAGAGCTTCCGTCCCGGCAACAAGCTGGCGATGACGATGCTGAACGCCACCAACCCCGACACCATCAAGTTCATGCGTGGCGCGATGGTGAACGTGGGCTTCAAGGCACAGCGCGTCGCCGTCGATCTGCTGCGCTCGGTGAGCAAGAAGCAGACCGCGCATCCGCCGGCCACGGTGGGCTCGGCGCCGCTCAAGGAAGAGATCATCCACTTCGTCAACAAGAAGTTGCCGGGTGGTTTGCCGAAGAAGACCGCGCGTGCCTTGCTCGACATCGAGAACAAGGATTACGTGCCGATCATCCGCAACCCGAAGAGCACCACCTCGGACACCGAGGCCGTGTTCTATTTCCCCGGTTGCGGCTCGGAGCGTCTGTTCAGCCAGGTCGGTTTGGCCACCCAGGCGATGCTGTGGCACGCCGGCGTGCAGACCGTGTTGCCGCCGGGTTATCTGTGCTGCGGTTACCCGCAGCGCGGCTCGGGCCAGTTTGACGTGGCCGAGAAGATGATCACCGACAACCGCGTGCTGTTCCACCGCGTGGCCAACACGCTCAACTACCTCGACATCAAGACCGTGGTGGTGAGCTGCGGTACCTGCTACGACCAGTTGCAGGGCTACCAGTTCGACAAGATTTTCCCGGGCTGCCGCATCATCGACATTCACGAATACCTGCTGGAAAAGGGCATCACGCTCGCCGGCAAGGGCTCGTATCTGTACCACGATCCTTGCCACACTCCGATGAAGCTCCAGGAGCCGATGAAGACGGTGAAGGCGCTGGTCGGCGAGAACGTGTTGAAGAGCGAGCGCTGCTGCGGTGAGTCGGGCACGCTGGGCGTCACGCGTCCGGATATTTCCACGCAGATTCGCTTCCGCAAGACCGAAGAAATTCGCAAGGGCGAGGCCACGCTGCGCGCCAATGGCGAAGTGGGTGCCAAGGAGAACGTGAAGATCTTGACGAGCTGCCCAAGCTGCCTGCAAGGTCTGAGCCGTTACCAGGACGATCTGCAGAACGGTCTGCTCGAGGCCGACTACATCGTGGTCGAGATGGCGCGCGAAATTCTGGGTGAGAACTGGATGCCCGAGTACGTCAAGCTGGCCAACGAAGGCGGCATCGAACGGGTGTTGGTGTAATGACGCAAGTGACGGCCAAGGCCCACGCTGGCTGCGTTCTGTGCGAACAGGACGGCGGCATGCTGATCTGGCGCGGCCCTGCGCTGCGCCTGATTCGCGCCGAGGAGGCCGGTTTTCCGGCCTTCTATCGCGTGATCTGGAACGCGCACGACGCGGAGTTCTCCGACCTCTCGCGCGCCGACCGGCAGTTCTGCATGGAAGCCGTGGCGGCCGTCGAGCAGGTGATGCGCGAGCAGCTCCAGCCCACGAAAATCAATCTCGCGGCGCTCGGCAACATGGTGCCGCATTTGCATTGGCATGTGATTGCGCGCTTTGACTGGGACAGTCACTTTCCCGCCGCCATCTGGGCCAACGCGCAGCGTGCGCGGGACGCCGAGAGGGAGGCGGCCGTTGCAGCGCAATTGCCCGCGCTCGATGCCTTGCTGCGCGCACGCCTGCAAGCCGAATTCGCCTGAACACAAAGCAAAGGTCACACCCCATGGCTGGAATCAAACCGGGCTCGCCCACACCGCAATCGATCACCGTGCACGAGCAATCGCGCGTGTTGGAAGTGGCGTTTTCTGATGGCGCGGCGTTCCGCATTCCGTTCGAGCTGATGCGCGTGTACTCGCCGTCCGCCGAAGTCCAGGGCCACGGCCCGGGCCAGGAAGTGCTGCAGACCGGCAAGCGCAACGTCACGCTGGTGAACCTCGAACCCGTGGGCAACTACGCGGTCAAGCCGACGTTCTCCGATGGCCACGACAGCGGCATCTTTTCGTGGACGCTGCTCTATGAAATGGGCCAGAACCAAGCCGGACTGTGGGCCGAATACGAGTTCCGCCTGAAGGCCGAAGGCGTCGATCGCGACACCCCGATGCCGGACAAAAAAGGCCACGGCTGCAGCGTTCATTGAAACGCCGGTCGGCGACTGCGCGACAATCCGTTCATTCAATATGTCCCACACGGGCGCGTGGTTGTCGCTGTACCTTGCCAGCGCACGCGCCTAGCATCACACCATGAGCAACACACATTTCGGATTCAAGACTGTCGACGAGAGTGACAAGGCCCGCCAAGTGCGCGGCGTGTTCGATTCCGTCGCCCCCAAGTACGACGTGATGAATGACCTCATGTCGGGCGGTCTGCATCGCGCGTGGAAGGCCTATACCGTCATGGTCGCGAACCTGCGCGAAGGCAACCGCGTGCTCGACATCGCCGGCGGCACGGGTGATCTGTCGCTCGCGTTTTCCAAGAAGGTCGGCACCACCGGCCAGGTCGTTCACACCGACATCAACGAGGCCATGCTGCGCGTGGGCCGCGACCGACTCATCAACAAGGGCGTGGTGCTGCCAACCCTGGTCTGCGATGCCGAAAAGCTGCCGTTCCCGGACCACTATTTCGACGTCGTGAGTGTCGCATTTGGACTACGCAACATGACGCACAAGGACGAGGCTCTGAAAGAGATGAATCGCGTGCTCAAGCCGCGCGGTCGCTTGCTGGTTCTGGAGTTTTCCAAAATCGCCAAGCCGCTCGAGAAAGCGTATGACTGGTACTCGTTCAGCGTGCTTCCAAAGATCGGCAGCATGGTGGCTGGCGATGCCGACAGCTACCGCTATCTGGCCGAGTCGATTCGCATGCATCCGGGCCAGGAAGAGCTCAAATCCCTCATGAAGCAAAGTGGCTTTGGGCATGTGGACTATCACAATATGACTGGCGGTATCGTTGCTTTACATGTTGGAATCAAGTGTTGATCCTTGATAGGCATTACTTTGGCCGCATTTCATCTGTGTCAGTTTGAACTCTTGAACTGATTTTGGTGGGGCATGCGTAGGCGAAGTTTTGCGCCTGCAAGGACCGCTACCAATCTTATGGAGAACGCATGATGAAACTCTGGTCTGTAGTCTTGGTCGCAATGCTGGCGATCGCGCATTTCGATGCGGATGCAGCCCGTCGCATGGGCGGCGGAAAATCTGTGGGCAAGCAATCCAACAATGTGACCCAACGTGAAGCAACACGTCCGGACGCAACGCCTGGAGCTCCTGCCCAAAACGCCAACTCGGCAGCCCCTGCACGTCCTGCAGGTGCACCAGCCGCCGCTGCTGCTCCCAAGAAGCCTTGGGGTGCGATGCTGGGTGGTCTGGCCGCAGGTCTGGGCCTCGCATGGCTGGCCAGCTCGCTGGGACTGGGTGAGGGCTTCGGCAACATCCTGATGATGGCCTTGCTGGCCATGGCCGCATTCGCCGTGATCCGCATGATCATGAAGGCGCGCGCCAACAGCGGCAAGACACAGACCAACTCGTCACCGTTCGCCTTCCAGGGCGCGGGTGCCGGTGGTGCGACGCCTGACCAGGCGCCTGTGGCTCGCCAATACAACCCGGACAAGGTCGGCAACGACGCGTCTGCCCGTCCGTTTGACCACAGCAACATGGCCTTCCAGCCTGCTGCAGGTTCGAGCATCGGTGCTGGTGTGGCGGGTGCTGCCGGTGGTTCGATGATCGGCTCGGCCTTGAGCGGTTCGCAGAACTGGGGCGTGCCAGACGGTTTCGATGCCCCTGGCTTCCTGGAAGCTGCCAAGCGCAACTTCACGACCCTGCAAGCCGCATGGGACCGCGCCGACATCACGTCGCTGCGTTCGATGATGACCGACGACATGCTGACCGAAATCCGTTCGCAACTGGATGAGCGCGAAGCCAACCGCACGGTCGGTCAGCCGAACCAGACCGACGTCGTGATGCTCGAAGCGCAACTGCTCGGCATCGAAGACGTGGGCGATACCTACATGGCCAGCGTGGAATTCTCGGGTCTGATCCGCGAAGAGCCATCCGCAGGTCCAAGCCCGTTCCGCGAAGTGTGGAACATGACCAAGCCAAAGAGCGGCCAGAGCGGCTGGCTGGTGGCTGGAGTGCAGGCACTCCAGTAATCGGTTGTCGGTCGGTTGCCGGTGATTTTCAGGTGCCTGCCGGCGCTGCGATGAAAGCAGCGGTGGTGGGCCTGAAAAAGCGCCGAAACCTGATTTTTTTCGGCTAACTGTGTCTGATTCTGGGGCTATCCGCAGGCAAAGAGCATGCAGGGCCCCCAGTTCAGGGAATAATTAGGGGACTATGACACCGAAGTCCCCTTTTTCTTTTCTGGATGGTTTGTTCGAACGTGTGGCGGGCGGCCCTCAACCTCCGGAGTGGCTGGTGCACGAAGTGCAGCACCGCGCGGTGTTGTTCCTCAATCACGTGCTGATGCAGGAGCCAGAAGCCATGGAGCGTCTGGTCGACCAGACGGGTCGCATTGCCCGCGTGCAATGGCGCGCCTACTCCATGACCCTGCAGATCACGCCGGCCGGCTTGCTCGACCTGGCTCCGGCCTACGCCACGCCCGACCTGCGCATTGAAGTGGCCGACACGTCTCCTTTTGCGATCGCCCAAAGCGCCATGCGCGGCGACAAGCCCACGATCCTCATCGACGGCGACGTCAAGTTCGCCTCCGAGATCAACTGGCTGGTCGACAACGTCCGCTGGGACATTGAAGAAGACCTGGCGCGTGTGATTGGCGATGCGCCAGCCCATGCCATCGGATCGGTGGCTCAGCGCGTTGCGCAGGCCCTGCGCGGTTTTGTGAAAGCGTGGCCGATGTCGCGCGGAGATGTCTGAGCGCCATGAGTCGTTTCTTTCGCGGCTTCACGATCGTCCTGATCGCACTGCGCTACGGGCTGGATGAACTGGTCCTCAACAGTTTTCAACACCCGGTTCTGAGCCGCATTGCGCGCTTCACCAAGTTTGGTCGCAAGCTGGACGCACCGCGCGGTCAGCGACTGCGCGAGGCGCTCGAGCAACTGGGCCCGATCTTTGTCAAGTTCGGTCAGGTGCTCTCCACGCGCCGCGATCTGATGCCCCCGGATGTCGCCGACGAGCTGGCACTGCTGCAAGACCGCGTGCCGCCGTTCGATCCCAATGTGGCCGTGGCGACCATCGAAAAGGCCTTTCGCAAGCCGCTCTCGGAAGTGTTTCTGTCGTTCGATCGCGTGCCGGTGGCCAGCGCGTCGATTGCGCAGGTGCACTTTGCGGTGATCCGCGACCGCGACGGCATCGAGCGCGATGTGGCCGTGAAGGTGCTGCGTCCCGGCATGCTGACGGTGATCGACAAGGACATCGCGCTGATGCGCATGATGGCCGGTTGGGTCGAAAAGCTCTCCAGCGACGGCAAGCGCTTGAAGCCCATGCAGGTCGTGGCCGAGTTCGACAACTATCTGCACGACGAGCTGGACCTCATCAAGGAAGCCGCCAACGCCGCGCAACTGCGCCGCAACATGGACGGACTCGACCTGGTCGAGATTCCCGAGATTTTCTGGGACTTCTGCCACCCCACCGTGCTGGTGATGCAGCGCATGACGGGCGTGCCGATCAATCAGATCGAAAAACTGCGCGCCGCCGGCGTGGACATCCCCAAGCTCGCGCGCGATGGCGTGACGATCTTTTTCACGCAGGTGTTCCGCGACGGCTTCTTTCACGCCGACATGCACCCCGGCAATATCCAGGTGAGTCTCGAGCCCGAGACCTTCGGGCGCTACATCTCGCTCGACTTCGGCATCGTCGGCTCGCTGACCGAGCACGACAAGGAATACCTCGCGCAGAACTTCACGGCATTCTTCCGCCGTGATTACAAGCGCGTGGCCGAGCTGCACATCGAAAGTGGCTGGGTACCCTCGACGACCCGTGTGAACGAGCTCGAATCCGCGATTCGTGCCGTCTGCGAGCCTTACTTCGATCGACCGCTCCGGGAAATCTCGCTGGGCATGGTGTTGCTGCGTCTGTTCCAGACCTCGCGCCGCTTCCAGGTCGAGATTCAGCCGCAGCTCGTGCTGCTGCAGAAAACCCTGCTCAACATCGAAGGTCTCGGTCGCCAGCTCGACCCGGAGCTGGACCTGTGGAGCACCGCCAAGCCATTCCTCGAAAAGTGGATGCTCGACCAGATGGGCCCCAAGCGCATCTGGAACGAGTTGAAGTCCGAGGCACCGCTCTACGCGAAGCTGCTGCCCCAGCTGCCACGCCTGATGCATGACTACCTCCAGCAAAAGCCCAGGGATCACTCGCGTGAACTGCAGGAATTGCTGGCGGAGCAGAAACGGACCAATCGCTTGTTGCAAAGCCTGGTCTACGGCGGTCTCGGCTTTGTGCTGGGGTTGCTGGTGATGCAAGTGCTGATGCGCTGGCGCCTGTTCCACTGAGCGATTCGGCGTTTCCCTCTCTTAAAAATTTCTTTCCATCCATCTTCGTCAGGAGTGCGAACGTGCTGCTCTTCATGGTGATTGCCTACCTGTTCGTCACCATCGGTATTGGCCTGTGGGCTGCAAGGCGCGTGAAAAACACGGCCGACTTTGCAATCGCCGGTCGCCACTTGCCGATGTACATGATCATCACCACGACCTTCGCGACCTGGTTCGGTTCGGAGATCGTGCTCGGCGTGCCCGCCAAATTCATCGAGGGCGGCCTGCATGCCGTGGTCGAAGATCCGTTTGGCGCGGGCCTGTGCCTGATTTTTGTGGGCCTGTTCTTTGCGGGCAAGCTGTACCGCATGACGTTGCTGACCATCAGCGACTACTACCGTGAGCGCTACGGCCGCACGATCGAGATCGTCTGCTCGCTGATCATCATGCTGAGCTATCTGGGCTGGGTGTCGGCCCAGGTCACGGCGCTGGGGCTGGTGTTCAACCTGCTGTCCGGCGGCCAGGTGAGCATTCCCTGGGGCATGACGATCGGCGTGCTGTCGATTCTGGTCTACACGCTCTGGGGCGGCATGTGGTCGGTGGCCGTGACGGACTTCATCCAGATGATCATTCTGGTGGTCGGCCTCGTGGTGTTGGCGTGGTTTGCCAGCGATATGGCGGGCGGCGCGGGCAAGGTCATCGATCTGGCCACCAGCCGGGACCTGTTCAAGTTCTGGCCCGAGCCGACCTGGCACGAAATCATTTTCTTCTTTGGCGCGGCGATCACCATGATGCTGGGCTCGATTCCGCAGCAGGACGTGTTCCAGCGCGTGATGTCCGCCAAGACCGAGAAGGCCGCCGTGCGCGGAACCGTGATCGGCGGAACGGCCTACATCTTCTTCGCGTTCGTGCCGATGTTTCTGGTGGCCAGCGCGCTGCTCATCATGCCGGCAGAGACCGCGGCGCTCCTGAAGGACGATCCGCAAAAGGTGCTGCCCACGCTGGTGATGGAAAAAATGCCGCTGGTGATGCAGGTGCTGTTCTTTGGCGCGCTGCTGTCTGCCATCAAGTCCTGCGCGTCGGCGACGCTGCTGGCTCCGAGCGTGACCTTCACCGAAAACATCTGGCGCCAGTTCCGCCCCGAGACGGTGAGCGATCGCGAGATGCTGTTCACGATGCGCGTCAGCGTGCTGGTGTTTGCCATCTGCGTGCTGGCCTATTCCATCAAGATGGAAGGCACGCCGATCTACGAACTGGTCTCGAGCGCCTATCAGGTGCCGTTGGTCGGGGCCTTTGTGCCGCTGGTGTTTGGTCTGTACTGGAAGCGTGCCAGCACCCAGGGCGCAATCTGCGCGGTGGTGCTCGGCATCGGCGTCTGGCTGGTGTTCATGGTGACTCCGGCGCTGCACGAAGCCTTCCCGCAGCAGCTGGCAGGGGTACTTGCCGCCATGTTCGGCATGGTCGCCGGCTCGCTCATGCCGCAGGTGATTCGCAACGCCCACGCCACCCATCACCAGATCGCTGGCGGGGTAGAGGCCGTACAACAAGGGGAAATGGGTAGCAACGCCTATAATTAAGGGTTTTGCACATTAGCCCTTTTCGGTTTTCATGCCTATATACGCCTACAAATGCAGCGCCTGTGGTTTTGCCAAGGATGTGCTTCAAAAAATCTCTGATACTCCGCTCACCCAGTGCCCGGAGTGCTCAGCCGAGGCGTTTTCCAAACAGCTGACGGCCCCCGGCTTTCAGCTGAAGGGAACCGGTTGGTACGCCACGGATTTCAAGAACAGCGGTAGTCCGAAAAGCGACAGCAAGCCTGCCAGCGCGGATGCATCGGCTGCGGCTGCTCCGGCAGCGTCCGGTGACGGTGCTGCGGCTCCTGCTGCCGCGCCAGCGCCTGCACCCGCCTCCGAGGCGAAAGCCTGATCGGGAAGAATGATGTCTGCACTTCGACGCTGGCTGCTTACTGGTTTGTTGGTGATCGTGCCCGGCGTGATCACCGCCTGGGTGCTCAATTGGGTGGTCTCCACACTCGATCAGACGCTGCAGATCCTGCCTTTCGACTGGCAGCCGGATAAACTGCTGGGCGTACACATTCCCGGTTTCGGTGTCCTGCTCACTTTGGGTATCCTGTTGGCCGTCGGCGCGCTGGCGAGCAACTTCATGGGCCGCAAGCTGGTGGAGTGGGGCGATCGTCTGGTCAGCCGCATTCCGGTGGTGCGTTCGATTTATTCGAGCGTCAAGCAGGTCTCCGACACCTTGTTTTCCGAGAGCGGCAATGCGTTTCGCACGGCCGTGCTGGTGCAGTGGCCGCGCGAGGGTGTGTGGACCGTGGCATTCGTGACCGGTGCGCCCACGGGCGAAGTGGCCGCGTATCTGCGCGACGAGTTTGTCAGCGTGTATGTGCCGACCACGCCGAATCCAACGGGTGGCTATTTTGTGATGATGCGCAAGAGCGACTGCATCGAGCTGGATATGAGCATCGATGCCGCGCTGAAATACATCGTCTCGATGGGGGTGGTCACTCCACCGGATCTCGTCGAGCCACAAGCACTCAACAAATAAATAACATTCAATTGACGCGTCCCAAGAGGGCGCAGGAAGTTTGATCCATGGCGATGCGTACCGAATACTGCGGTCTTGTGACCGAAGCCCTGCTGGGCCAAACCGTGAGCCTGTGCGGCTGGGTGAACCGTCGCCGCGACCATGGTGGCGTGATCTTCATCGACTTGCGTGACCGCGAAGGTTATGTGCAGGTGGTCTGCGATCCGGACCGTGCCGAGATGTTCAAGATTGCAGAAGACGTGCGCAACGAGTTCTGCATTCAGGTCAAGGGCCTGGTGCGCGCGCGCCCTGAAGGCACCACCAACGAAAAGCTCAAGAGCGGCCAGATCGAAGTGCTGTGCCACGAACTGCACGTGCTGAACGCCTCCGTTACGCCTCCGTTCCAGCTGGACGACGAGAACCTGTCGGAAACCACGCGCCTCACGCACCGCGTGCTGGACCTGCGCCGTCCGTACATGCAGCGCAACATGATGCTGCGTTACAAGACCGCCATCCAGGTCCGCAACTACCTCGACAAGCTCGGCTTCGTCGACATCGAAACCCCGATGCTCGGCAAGAGCACGCCCGAAGGCGCGCGCGACTATCTGGTGCCAAGCCGCGTGCATGACGGCGAGTTCTTCGCGCTGCCGCAGTCGCCCCAGCTGTACAAGCAGATGCTGATGGTGGCTGGCTACGACCGCTACTACCAGATCACCAAGTGCTTCCGCGACGAAGACTTGCGCGCTGACCGCCAGCCAGAATTCACGCAGATCGACTGCGAAACCTCGTTCCTGAACGAAGAAGAAATCCGCGCCA
>CALMCS010000783.1 GCA_937862875.1 uncultured Comamonadaceae bacterium | reverse complement strand
TGCCTCCTGCAGATGCGCGACATGGAAGGCGCGCGCCAGATGCTGCACCAACTCGCGTTGCTGGCGCAGCGGCATGGCGATACCGGCAGCCCCGTGAGTCTGCGCATCGGCGGTGTGGCCCGGTACACGCAGGCGCTGTTTCATGAGGCGAACCTGGATGACCGCGCGGCGCTTGCCGCCCTGGGCGAGCGCGGGACGGACGATACCGCGCTGTTGCAGCGGCGAGACCGTTGCGCCACGTTGGTGCTGCGCGCGCTCCTGTTGAGCCGGCAGGGACGCCGCGAGCAGGCATTGGAGGCCATACGCGACGCGCTGCTACAGGGCCAGCAATTGGGGTTGGTGAGAACCTTCCTGGATTTCGGTGAGCCCGCACTTGCGTTGGCCGATGCCTGTGCTCAGGCCTTTGGGGAATCCGATCCGATGCTGGCCTTCTATGTCGATCGGCTGCACCAGCAATCACGCCGATTTCGGCCCGCAGAGCAACCGGTGGACGCAACCCTCAGTGGGCCCTTGTCCGATCGAGAGCTGGAGATCTTGCGAGCGCTGGCGCACAGCATGTCGAACAAACGCATCGCGCAGGTGTTGGGCATCTCTCCAGAAACCGTCAAGTGGCATCTGCGCAATGTCTACGCCAAGCTCAAGGTGGTGGGGCGAGACGATGCTGTGGCCCGCGCGCGCGACCTTGGGATCGTTCAGGGCTGAACCCATTCAGCATTCCCTCTGCAGCAGGGGGAAACCCGAGCCACCCACCTCGGGGGGGGAGTGGGTGGGGTGGGTGGACGCATGATTGAGTCAAATAGAAAAGACAGGAGACAAATCATGTTCACACCGCTCATCAGCGTTGCCGATGTCGCACTCAACTGCGCGTCCGTTGGCTTCACGCCAACTCTCCCCACAGGTTCTACAAGTTCCACGGGTTCCAGAGCTCCGGCCGCTTACTTGCTCGGCTGAGAAAACCCTTCTTCGCAAAGAGTGACGTCACGGTCTGCGGACCGTGTGGGCGCAGCTTTGCCTGCCTATCCACGACGCCATGTGCCCGGCTTCTTGCCTGTCACTCAGCG
>CALMCS010000782.1 GCA_937862875.1 uncultured Comamonadaceae bacterium | reverse complement strand
GACACCAGACCCAGATACATCAGCGGTGTGGCCGATTGTTTTTGCGTGGTGATTCCGAATTGGCGGACCTCCTCGGGCAAGCGGCTTTGCGCCTGGCTCACGCGGTTCTGCACACGCACGGCGGCGGCGTCTGGATCCGTGCCCGGGCGGAAGGTGGAGACCACCTGCAGGCTGCCATCGGACGCGGCGACGGACTTCATGTACATGAGTCCTTCCACGCCGTTGATGGCTTCCTCGAGCGGCACCGCCACCGACTGGGCGATCTCCTTGGGGTTCGCGCCGGGGTAGGTGGCGCGCACGACGACGCTCGGCGGCACGACCTCGGGATACTCGCCGGAAGGCAATTGCGGAATGGCAATCAGGCCCACGGTGAACATGATGACCGACAGCACGATCGCGAAGATCGGTCGGTTGATGAAGAATTTGGAAAAGTCCATGGGGGCCTCCGTTTATTGTTTTGGCTGGGAGGCGGCTGAATCTGCGGGTGCGGCGTTGGCGGGTGCGTTGTCGCTCTGGCCCTTGGGTGCGAGCGGCATGCCGGGGTAGTAGATGCGCTGCATGCCGGCAACCACCAATTGGTCACCCGCCTGCAGGCCCGACTCCACCACGCGCTGGCCGTCGTACATGCGTCCGAGCTTCAGCTCGCGTCGCTCGGCACGACTGCCCTGGCCGACGACATAGGCGTACTTGCGATCCTGATCGGTCAATACCGCCTTGTCGTCGATGAGTACGGCCTTGAAGTCGGCGCTGCCCTGCATCTGCACGCGGGCAAACATGCCGGGCGTGAACAGGCCCTTGTCGTTGTTCAACGTGGCACGCACGTTGATCGTGCCGGTGTTGGGGTCGAGGCGGTTATCGGTAAAGCCCACTCGGCCCTCGTGCGGAAAACCGTCTTCGTTGGCAAAGCCGATGCGTACCGGGGCCGCGCCTGTGGACGCCGCACCTGCGAGGCCTGCCGCCTGCTTGCTGCGCAGCAGACTCTGCTCATCGGCGTCGAAATACACATAGACCGGGTTCTGCGATACCACCGTGAGCAACACGCTTTGATTGGCCTGCGCCAGATTGCCTGCGGTCAGCATCGCGCGGCCGGCCATGCCGTTGATCGGCGCGCGAACTTCGGTGAAGCTCAGATCCAGTTGGGCTGTGGCGACCGCAGCCTCGGCGGCCTGCACATTGGCGACGGCCTGGGCCAGCGTGCCAGCACGGTTGTCCACTTCCTCGGCGGAAATCGCGCGGTCGGTGAATAGATCGCGGGCGCGGTGGTCCTGGATCTTGGCCAGCGCCGCGGCCGATTTTGCACGCTGCAATTGGGCCTGCGCGCTGTTGAGCGCAGCGCGGTAGGGGCGGGCGTCGATGGTGAACAGCACCTGTCCTTTGCGAACCGGCTTGCCTTCTTGGAACTGAACGCTGTCGATGTAGCCGTTGACGCGAGGGCGAATCTCCACGCTTTCCTGTGCGGCAATGCGGCCATTGAAGGTGTCCCATTGCTTGATGGCATGCGTCTCGACGACGGTGGTGCTGACCTGGGCTGGGGGCGGTTCGGACGCGGCCGCTGCTGCGGTTTCCTTGTCCTGCTTGGCTTGGCCGCAGGCTGTCAGGCCGAAGATCAATGCGATGGCCGTGGCGGCCGTGTTCAAGCGAGCCCTCCGATGCGAACTCCCGTGCGACCCGTTTTCTGAATTCATGGTATTCCCCTTGATCCTTGATAGGCGACGGCTCATGCCTCTACCAACACGGACTGCCGCGGGCGAGAGCTTGAGCTACGGGCCATGTATTGCCCGTTGCCAAAACAGATTGTTCAAGTTAAAGTGAACTTTAAGTCAAGAACTAATGGAGAAATCACTATGGAAGTTGGGGATGATGAGTTACTGCCGATTGGCACGATCGCGCGGCGCAGTGGCATCAACGCTTCTGCCTTGCGTTACTACGAATCGCTGGGGTTGATCGAGTCGGTGCGCAGCTCTGCGGGGCATCGCCGCTATCGCCGCTCATCGTTGCGCCGCGTGGCCTACATCGTGTTTGCGCAGCGCCTGGGTTTTCAGCTCGATGAAATCGCCGGACAGCTCGACGGTCTGCCCAAGCACCACGCACCGACGGGCGAGGAGTGGAACAGCCTGTCGAAAACCTGGATCAACCGGGTGGATGAGCGCATCGAGGAATTGACCCATCTGCGCAGAAGCCTCGAGTCCTGTATCGGCTGCGGCTGTCTGTCCATGAAGGTGTGCAATGTTTTCAATCGCGCCGATTGCATCTCTCAAAAAGGCCCGGGTCCGCGACTCTGGCTGGGCGACCAATTGACGCCTGCCAAGGACAGCGAGTAATCAGAGGGCCGACGTCAGAGCTTGCGAGACAAGAAAGCGCCGGCGATGGCCAGCGGCAACAACATCCAGGCGACCAGGGACCAGCCCCCGGCCTGGGCCAATGCGCCCGCCGACATCGGGCCCACCAATTGGCCGATATAGCTGCCCTGCAGCATGAAGCCGATCGTCGGCGCAATCAGCGCTGCGCTGGGTGCGACCCTGGGAGCGATGGCCGTCAATGCACCTGGAATACCGCCCATGCAGCCGATCAGCGCCACGGCGAAGGCGACCGCGACGACCGGTGGCAGGCTTAGCCAGAACAGCGCGGGAATGCAGACCGCCGCAATCAGAAAGCTCACGCCCACGATAGAGCGCGATGCCACGCCGCGCCGCATCAACGCGCCTGCGGCCAAATTGCCCAGCACGTTCGATGCCACGATCCCGGCACTCACAAAGCCTGCCTGAATGCGCGTCAGCCCCAACAGATCGCGCAGCAACAAGGGCAAGAATCCGGAAAAGGCAAAGTAGACAATCGCATACAGCGAGAAGCAGACAGCAATCAGCTGCACGCTGCGGGAGGCGCCCACCTGGCGAACGGCGTCCAACACACTCCCGGGTTGGGTTGTCGGCGAAGCCACGGCCGGCATCGAGGGCATCGCGAACCAGACCACGATCGCACACAGGATCGCCAGTGCCGCATTGACCAACCAAATCGCCGGCCACGACAACGGCTGACCCAGCCACAGGATCAGCGTGGCCACGAACATGACCAAGGCGATGCCACCGGGCACGGCGGTACTCGACGCGGCCATGGCCAGGTCACGGTCCTTGTTGGCCGCCTGTCGTCCGACGACACTCGAGGCGCAGACCAGCAGCATCACCACGGCTATCCCTTCGAGCACGCGAGTGGCAAGCAGCGCACTTACGCTGGAGGCGGCGCTTCCGAGCACATTGGTCAACGCGATCACGCCGAGCCCCGTCAGCATCACTCGGCGCGAGTCAAAGCGAGAAACGATGACGCCAATCGGCATGGCCAACACGGCCCCGACAATCGCCAACGCCGAGATCACCAAGCCCGTTTGCCTCAGGCTCAGATGGAGTGGATCGCCTTGCAGCAAGGGCAGGGCAATGATGGCCTTGCCAATCTGAAACGAGGCCATCACCGCCACCAGGATGGCTAGTGCGATGTTGCGCCAGGAGGTCGGGTTGGCGGGGCTGGTGGGGGAAGTGGACGAAGTCGGACGGATTCGTGTCATGTCAGCCAATCACAGAGTCATGAGCTTTTTCAGGTCACCGGGTCGTGGTTGTCTGAAGAGAAGTCCCCGCGGTCCATTGCGGATGTACGGGAGACGCTGGGCTCGAATGGACTGAAGTCTGGAGGTTAAAGCTAACTTGAAGTCAAATGCCATTGAGAATTTCTCATGGCATGGCCTTTGACTGACACCTCGGGTCCTTAGCCTCTTCTTTACATCCTTGGTGGAGGTCGAAAGAGCGCGCCAGGTCTCATGTCTACCCCAGAG
>CALMCS010000781.1 GCA_937862875.1 uncultured Comamonadaceae bacterium | reverse complement strand
AGCCGCAGCGCAGCGTTTCGGTTTCGTAGAAGGCGCGGGCCTGCGGGTTTTTGACCGAGAGCAGGCGCACGTAGGCTGACCAGGGCAGCGGGAAGGCTTGGGCTAGTGCAGATAGATCCGGGGATTGCCCAGACACCGTCTGGAGAGTTCCCGCCTGTGAAGATTCTCCAGACAGTGTCTGGAGAATGGGTGCAACGGGCGATTTGGCAGACAGCGTCTGCGCAATGTGGCGTGCGGGCCATGCCAAGTGGAAGGCACGCATCTGCCAAAGATTCTGCTTACTGAAGCCACGACCAAACAGGGCCGACAGGTCAGCCGAGAGGCGTTCGATCAATGCTTCGCCGTAGGCGGCTCGTTCCTGCCCACCTTGCTCGAATGTCACGATGCGCTGGCCAACCGCCCAGTAGCTGGCCGTCATCACTGCGTTAACGCTACGTGCAGCGGCGCGGCGGGCGGCCTCCAACAGCGCGACGATATCGCCATGAACGGCAGCGTAGTCTTTCTGATCCAGAATGGCTGGCGTGCTGCGATCGGTCATGCCTGTACCTCGGCCACCAAAGCCTCGATCTCGCCCAAGAGGCGCATCACCTCGGCCTCGTGCCCGCGCATCGAGGCGATCAGGTCTTTCGGGTCGGCGTATTCCAGCCCAGCCTTGGCGTTGGGGTTCTTGCGGTCGAGGTTGTAGTTGCTGGCCACGATGTCGGCGGCACTGACCTGCCACGCCTGCGGGCCTTCCTCGCGCTGGGCCCACCATGCCAGCACGGGTGCGAATTCGTCGAACTGCAAGGGTGCGGTCTTGCTGTATTTCTTGCGGCCTTCGGGCAGGGGCAGCTCGTAGTACCAGATGCTTTGCGTTGGCCCGCCGCGCTCGAAGAAAAGCAGGTTGGCCGGGATGTCGGTGTAGGGCGCGAACACGCCTTGCGGCAGGCGCACGATGGTATGCAGGTTGAATTCCTTGAGCAGCTCGGCCTTGATGACGGCGGCCACGCCATCACCAAACAGCGTGCCGTTGGGCACGACGACCGCTGCACGGCCACCACGCTTGGCGGCTTTCTTGCCCGCTGAACCGTGAAAAGTCGGCGCACCGGCCACGCGCAGCTTGCGCATGATGTATTGCAGGAACAGCAACGCGGTTTCCGCCGTCTGCATGGTCGGCGGGAAGTTGGCCTTGATGCCTGCCTCTTCCTCGCCGCCGAAGGGCGGGTTGGTGAGGATCACGTCCACGCGCTCGGCGTGGCCGATCTCGTTGATGCGCCGCTCCAGCGTATTGCCGTAGGCGATCTGCGGCGCTTCCAGCCCGTGCAGCAGCAGGTTCATCTGGGCCAGCATGTAGGGCAGCGGCTTGGCTTCCTGCCCGCTGAGCGTGCCCTGCTGCAGGGTGCGGCGCTGATCGGTGGTCTTGACCTGGGCGTGGAGGTGGTCGAAGGCTTCCACCAGAAAGCCGCCGGTGCCGCAGGCGGGGTCGAGCACGGTGTCGCCCAGTTGCGGGTCGGTCACCTGCACCATGAAGCGCACGACGGGGCGCGGGGTGTAGAACTCGCCGCTGTCGCCCGCCGCGTCGCGCATTTCGCGCAGCATGGATTCGTACAGGTGCGAGAGGGTGTGGATTTCTTCGCTGGCGTTGAAGTGAATGCCGTTGATCTTGTTGACGATGTCACGCAGCAGATAGCCGCTGACCATGCGGTTTTGCACACCCTTGAAGACGTTGGCGATGACTTCGCGCTGGCTGCCTTTCTCGCCTTCGCCCGCCAGTGCGCGCAGGTAGGCGAACAGGCCTTGCCCAAAGCTGCCGTCGGCGCGGTGCGTGTGCTCTTGGCCAATGAAGGCCAGCAGTTCGTCGCCGGTGATGCCGTCTTCGCGTGCGGCCCAGTCGCGCCAGCGGTAAGGCGCTTCGATGATGGGCTGGTAGCGTTTGCCGTCGAGCTCGGCTTCCTGCGCGTGCTTGAATTCAAGGTCGTCGAGGAACTTGAGGAACATCACCCAGGTGAGCAGCGGCAGGCGATCCACGTCGCCATTGAGGCCCTTGTCCTTGCGCAGAATCTTGCGCGCGCTGCCGATCAGTGCGGAGAGGTTGTCGCGGGTGGTGAGCGGGGTTTTTCTTTTGGCTGTGGCCATCGGGTCGGGATTTTCTTATGGGTGTTGTTATTGATACAGCACCGTCTGTAGCCGGGTGACGGCCTCGCGCATCGCGGGCACGCCGCCGAAGTGGCGGGTGGCGATCTCGAAGGGCGAGCCGTAGCGGTCGAAGGGTTGCACCTTCATCAGCTCGGACAGCGCATTGAATTGGATGATGCCGCGCTCGATGTAGCGGTCGAGCAGCAGCGTGAGGATTTCGCGTGCGGTGTCGCCGTACTGCGCGAACAGGTCTTGGGTTTGGCGTTTGGCGGCGTCGGCGCGCTGGCGGCGCGTGCGCAGCGGCGCGTTCCACGCCAGGTGGCACAGCAGGTCGAAGGGATCGGCGTCGGGCTGGTCGCTGCTGGAGGCCAGTTCCTCGAAGCTGATGCCGCGCTCGGTCAGCTCGCGCAGCACCTCGGCGCGCGTGTCCGGGTTGGCCCATTTGGATTGCAGCGCCTCGCGCGTGGGGTACAGGGTGCGCAGTGCCCGGCCGGAATAGTCGGTGTATTTGACGACCTGGAGCTTTTTTCCGTCGGTGTCGAGGTCATAGACCAGGTGGCCGATGACTTCGACTTCACCGCCATCGATGTAGAACTTGCGCGGCTCTGGCGGCGGCTCGTTGATCAGGTGGCCGACGCCGGGGCCGATCTGTTCCTCCTGCTCCGGGTATTTCGTTTCTTCCTGCGCTTCTGTCTGAGCTTGCGGCTCGGTAGCGGTTGCGCCGATCTGCTCGCCCGCCTCATCGATCGTCACTATCTCGATGCGCGCCGGATCGCCGTCGAAATCCGGGTCGGCGAAGTGCTGCGTGGCGGTGCCGGTGAAGTCGATGATGTTGAAGTATTCCTTGCCGTAGTCCACCTTGAGCCGGGTGCCGCGCCCGATGATCTGCTTGAACTCTGAACGCGAGCCCACCACGCGAGCCAGCACCACGTTTTTGACCATCTCGGCATCGACGCCGGTAGTCAGCAACTGCGAGGTGGTGAGGATGACGGGCGTGGTCTTGTCCACGTCCTGAAAATCGGCCAGGTGCGCGAGGCCGATGTCGCCCTCGTCGGCGGTGACGCGGCAGACGTAATTGGGATACTGCTGCACCAGATCGCTGTTGAGGTTAATGAGCTCCTGCCGCATCTCGGCGGCGTGTTCCTGATCGACGCAGAACACCAGCGTCTTGGCGAAGCGATCGGTGCCTTTGAGCAGATCGGTCAGGTGGCGGGCCATGGCCCGGGTGCGGGCACGCAATGCAACGACGCGCTCGAAGTCCTTGGTCTGGTATTCGTCGTCGGGCACCTTGCGGCCAAAGCGGTCGAGCTCGTCCTTGCTGGGCCGCCAGCCCGCTGCGTCCACGGTGGTGATGACGCGGTGCACGCGGTAGGGTGCAAGAAAGCCGTCCTCTATGCCCTGACGCAGGCTGTAGGTATAGACGGGGTTGCCGAAGTATTCGTAGCTGTCGCGCGATTCTTCGCGCAGCGGGGTGGCCGTCATGCCGAACTGCACGGCGGGCGAGAAATAGTCGAGCACCGCGCGCCACGCGCTTTCATCGCGGCTGGAGCCGCGATGGCACTCGTCGATGATGATGAGGTCGAAAAAATCCGGGCGGTATTGGCGGAACACGTCGGCGGTGGTGGTCGCAAGCGCCTGATAGATGCCGAAATACATGTCCCGGCTTTGGCTGGTGTCGCCGCCACTGATCTTGTGCCGGGCATCGCCGAAGGGCGCGAACATCTTGGCCATGGGGTCATCGACCAGGATGTTGCGATCCGCGAGGAAAAGAATGCGCTTCTTGGCGCCACTCTTCCAT
>CALMCS010000780.1 GCA_937862875.1 uncultured Comamonadaceae bacterium | reverse complement strand
CATCACCAGGTTGAAAACGCCTGCCGGAATGCCGCTGCGGCTGATGATTTCGGCCAGCGCCCAGGCGCTGCCCGGCACCAGATCTGCGGGCTTGAAGACCACACAGTTGCCGTAGGCCAATGCGGGCGCGATCTTCCATGCGGGGATCGCGATGGGGAAATTCCATGGCGTGATCAAGCCGATGACGCCGACAGGCTCACGGGTGATTTCCACGCCAATGCCGGGGCGTACCGACGGAATGATTTCTCCGGCCAGCCGCAGACATTCACCCGCAAAGAATTTGAAGATTTGTCCGGCACGCGCCACCTCGCCGATGGCTTCGGGGCGGGTCTTGCCTTCTTCGCGTGCCAGCAGGTCGCCTAGCTCTTCCTTGCGCGCAAGGATTTCGCTGCCGATCTTGTCGAGCGCGTCGTGGCGGGCCTGAATGCCCGACAGGGACCACGCGGCAAATGCCGCTTTGGCTGCAGCGACGGCAGCGTTGACATCACTGGCATCGCCTTGCGCGTACTCGCCAACGACATCAGACAGATCACTGGGATTGATGTTGTTGGCGGTGCTTTTCCCGGCGACCCATTCGCCCGAGATGTAGTTATTGAATGGAGACATGTGCTGAAACTTTTCCGTATTTATTTCGCCCAGCGCAGCACCAGCGGATCGAGTCGGCGTGCGATGTCGAGCAGCTGCGTGCGCACTTCGGGATGCAACTCGGGCCAGGGTTTGCGGGGGGCTTCGCAGGCGATCACGCCACCGGCTTTCATCAAGGCCTTGGCGGCGAGGAATCCGGCTTGGCGGTTCTCGTGATTGATCAGCGGCAGCCAGCGTTGGTACTCGGCAAACGCCTTGTCCTTGTCGCCCTTGCGATGCGCTTCGATGATCGGGCGAATGCCGTCGGCATAACCACCGCCGGTCATAGCACCGGTAGCACCGGCTTCGAGATCGGCCAGCAGCGTGATGCCTTCTTCGCCGTCCCAGGGGCCTTCGATGGCTTCGCCGCCCAGCTCGATCAGCTCGCGCAGCTTGTTGGCCGCGCCCGCGGTTTCCATCTTGAAGTAGCTGATCTGCTCGAGCTCTTTGGCCATGCGTGCCAGAAACGCGGGTGGCAATGCCGTGCCTGCGGCGGGCGCGTCTTGAATCATCACGGGGATGCTGATGGCTTCCGACAGATCGGCAAAGAAGCGGTACACGGCCGGCTCGCCAAAGCGGAAGGTGGCGCCGTGGTAGGGCGGCATCACCATCACCATGGCGGCGCCCATGTCTTGCGCGCGGCGGCTGCGGGCGGCGCAGATGGCGGTGCTCGTGTGGGTGGTGGTCACGATCACCGGCACGCGGCCTGCGACATGTTCGAGCGTCAGGCGGGTGAGCGTTTCGCGCTCGTCATCGCCCAGCAGAAACTGCTCGGAGTAGTTGGCCAGAATGCACAGGCCATCCACGCCGGAGTCGATCATGAAATCGATGCAGCGCTTCTGGCTGGGCAGATCGAGCGTGCCGTCTTCGTTGAACGTGGTGGGCACGACGGGATAGATTCCGCGATAGCGCGGGTTGGAGAGTCCGGGCATGAATCAGCTCCTGGTTTATTCAATGATGTCGAACTGGTCGAGGTATTCGGTCTTCAGCGTGAGGCCAAAACCGGGCACGTCGTCCTTCAATTGAATGAAGCCGTTCTCTGCAATCGGCTCGCCGTCGAAGATGTACCAGAACAGTTCGTTGCCGACTTCCACGTCATAAATCGGGAAGTACTCGGACATGGGCGACGCGAGCGTGCTCATCGTCAGGTGGTAGTTGTGCATCTGGCCGGCATGCGGCACCACGGGCACCGAATACGCCTCGCACAGCGCGTTGATCTTGTGCGCCGCGGTGATGCCGCCCACGCGGTTGGTGTCGTACTGCACCACGCTCACGGCCTTTTTGTCGAGCAGTTGTTTGAAGCCGTAGAGGCTGAACTCATGCTCGCCGCCCGAGATCGGGATGCTGGTGAGCTGGTTGAGTTCGGCGTAGCCGTCGATGTCGTCGGCAATCACCGGTTCTTCCAACCAGCGCGGCTCGAACTTTTCCAGTTTTGGCAGGATGCGCTTGGCGTATTCCAGGTTCCAGCCCATGTAGCACTCGAGCATCAAATCGTTGTCGTAGCCGATCACTTCGCGAATCGCTTCCACCGATTTGAGGTTCTCCTTCACACCTTCCTGCAGATGCGCCGGGCCGTAGCCGAAACGCATCTTGAATGCCTTGAAGCCCTGGTCCATAAACTTCTGCGCCTCGTTCTGCATTTCCTTCAGATCGGTGCGATAGAGTTTGGAGTAATAGCAAGGAATTTTCTCCTTGGTGCGGCCGCCAATCAGCTTGAACACCGGCTTGTTCACGCTCTTGCCCAGAATGTCCCAGATCGCCAGATCGACAGCAGAAATCGCCGCCATCGTCACACCCTTGCGGCCCCAGGCGTGGGTGGCGCGGTACATGCGCTGCCACAGGTATTCGTAGTCCCATGGGTCGTGGCCGATCACCAGCGGCGCGAGGTACTGGTCGATGATGGCCTTGGCAATGGCGGGTGCCAGGGCCACGTTGCCGATGCCGACGATGCCGTCATCGGTTTCAATCTCCACCACGGTCCACGAGTGGAAGCGGAACGTGCTCATGGTCTCGGCGGGCGAGTACAGCAGGTCCATGGCGTTGGAACAGAAGTTGCCTTGCGGCGGAACGGTTTTGCCCTTCCATTGATAGACACGGGCGCGAACGGACTTGATCTTCATGGAGACCTCCGGAGAAAAGTGGGTGATATAAAAAGTAAGGATCCGGTGGCCATCCACCGGTGAAACTCAATGCGCTGCGGCGGTGGGTGCCGGTGCGCTCTGGGTCGCTCGATGGGCCTTGCCCATGCGTGCTGCAATTTGCAGCGCCTGCCACGTCGCTTCCACGTTGGCGCGGCCCTGGCCTGCGATGTCGTAGGCTGTGCCATGTGCGGGCGTGGTGATCGGAATCGGCAGCCCGCCCTGCACCGTCACGCCGCGCGAGAAGCCCAGCAGCTTGATCGCAATCTGGCCTTGGTCGTGGTACATGGTCACGATCGCCTGGTACTCGCCAGCCTGCGCCTTGAGGAAGATGGTGTCCGCCGGGAACGGGCCGTGAAACGGGTCGGGCGTGGGCCATTGGCGTGCCTGCAGCGCCTTGACGGCCGGGCCAATGATGTCGATCTCTTCGCGCCCGCAGGTGCCACCGTCGCCGTTGTGCGGATTGAAGCCCGCGATGGCCACTTTGGGCGCTGCGATGCCTGCCGCACGCAGGGCCGAATAGATCAGCTCTGCAGCTTGCTCGATGCGCTCCACGCTCAGGTAGCTGGCCACATCCTTGAGCGGCACATGCGAGGAGATGCGCGAAGTCCACAGATCGCCCAGCGTGTTGAACTCGCAGAAGTAGCCTTGCACGCCCAGATATTTGGCAAAGTGGTGCAGCTCGTCTTCGTGCTTCATGCCGCCCATCTTCATGGCCTGCTTGTTCAGCGGTGCAAAGCAGATCGCGTCGATCTCGTTAGCCAGGGCGGCGTCCATGCACTGGTCGAGCACCTTGAGCACCGATTGGCCACCCGCTGCACCGACGTTGCCCTGTTCCACATCGGCGGGGTTGATGGTGTTCACGGCGATGAATGCGGGCACGTTGGTATGGGTTCGATCGCGCACTTGTGCAAAGCCGGAGACGGGCGTGGTTTTCACCTGC
>CALMCS010000779.1 GCA_937862875.1 uncultured Comamonadaceae bacterium | reverse complement strand
CGTAGTACAGGCTCTTGGTGCGGCCTTCGATCTTGAGCGAATCCACGCCAATCTTCACCAGACGCTCGACGTGCTCCACGGCGCGCAGGTCCTTGGAGTTCATGATGTAGGTGCCGTGCTCATCTTCCATGATCGGCATGTTCTCGCCGGGGCGGCCCATCTCTTCGAGCAGGTAGACCTGATCGGCCTTGGGATGGCGCTCGCCATTGCCGCAGGTGCTGAACTGCGAGTCTGCGTCTTCACGGGCCTTGGCAAAGTCAAAGCCGTTTTCCATGCTCTGCGCCATGGCTTCGCCGGTGTTGGGGTCCACAGCCGCATCGTGCGTCTTGTATTCCCAGCGGCAGGCGTTGGTGCAGGTGCCCTGGTTGGGGTCGCGGCGGTTGAAGTAGCCCGACAGCAGGCAGCGGCCAGAGTAGGCGATGCACAGCGCGCCGTGCACGAAGACTTCGATCTCCATGTCCGGGCATTCCTGGCGGATCTTCTCGATCTCGTCGATGCTCAACTCGCGCGACAGAATAATGCGCGACACACCGGCCTTTTGCCAGAATTTCACCGTGGCGTAGTTGGTGGTGTTGGCTTGCACCGAGAGGTGAATCTCCGCTTCTGGCCACTTTTCCTTCACCATCATCATCAGGCCCGGGTCGGCCATGATGAACGCGTCCGGCTTCATTTCCATCACAGGCGTGATGTCGCGGATGTAGGTGCGGACTTTGTCGTTGTGGGCAATCAGATTGCTGGTGACAAAGAACTTCTTGCCCCGCGCATGCGCTTCCTGAATGCCCTGGCCGATTTGCTCCAGGCGGAATTCGTTGTTGCGCGCACGCAGGCTGTAGCGCGGCTGGCCAGCATAGATGGCGTCGGCGCCGAAATCGTAGGCAGCACGCATCTTGTCGAGCGAGCCAGCAGGCAGCAGCAGTTCGGGGGCTTTGAGAGTCATAACCCCCATTTTCCCAGAAGTCGCCCGCAGGATTCCTGTTGTATGGTTTTTGCCTTGGTTTTCAGTTGGTGGTTGCAGGAAGGCCTTGACATGGGCAGAGGCCGTGGGTGCTGGGTCCAAGGCCGTTTCTCAGGGGTTCAGGGGTTGAAAAGGGTGACTTTGGGCCACCTTTCCGCGAATCGCTTGGTCTGAACACGCCGTGCAAAGCACTCGACGCTGACCCTTCGCGGGTTGTGGCGAACGCGCATTTCAAACAGATCCTCCAAACCGTAGGGGGCGACGACGTGCAAAGAATCGTCCGTGTCCAAGTAGATCCCTACACAAGTGGCGTACTCCGGCCAAGTGGCGAGGCCATCGGCCAAAGAGGTGAGAGGCGACACTTGTTGCCCGAAAACATCGCCATACCATTCATGTACCTTGGCTTGATTGACAACCTCCCAGTTGATATTTGCAACCATGGAGGTGAGTCGGCGCTGAAGTTGAGCGTCTTGCGCAAGCGGCGCGCTCGCATCGAAATACACAACGTCCATGTCATCGACTGCCGACGGTGTCTGGAAACCATGCAAGTCGTCCCAGACCAGCGAGCGGATGGCTCCGGCTCCTATGCACCATGAGGCCAGGCCAAGTGAGCGAACCTCTCGCAGCGCGTGCATCAGTGGGCTGGACGATCGGACCAGGTAAATCAGCTGTGCCTGATACGGGGTGCGTTCTTCGGAAGTCATTGTGATAGCGCAGGGGTT
>CALMCS010000778.1 GCA_937862875.1 uncultured Comamonadaceae bacterium | reverse complement strand
CCGAAGACCGCGACGGCAACCAGCAGAACAACCAGCAGCAGAACTCTCAAAGTGGGGGCCTGGGCTGGATCAGCGACCCGTATGGCATTCCTTGCGTCAGCGGAGAGCGGCGCAGCAACGCCCAGCAGTACCTCGGCTCACAGGCGCTGATCACCGCGGCGGGTGCCGGCGTCGCCTCGCTCATCGACAGCGACAGCGGTCAGATGTCCTACGTGGGCGCCGATGGCTCCATCGGAAGCGTCGGCATCTCGGGCAACGAAGCCGTGGGCCGCATCCTGGCCGGCGGCGTTCGGGACATGGCCGATTGGGTGAACAAGTTGTACGGCCAGGCCTTCGCCGCCGTCTATGTCCAACCCGGCGCAAAGGTCGCCGTCCACCTCGAAAAGCCGCTCGCCATCGATTTCGATCCCGAAGGTCGCAAGGTCGATCACCGTGCAGGAGAAAGCCATGCTCTCGAACTTGAATAAGGGCCTGGCGCTGGCCCTTGCCGTCGCGGTGCTCGGCGGCTGCGCCACCAGCAAGGAAAAGCTGCTGCCCCACGGCGACAGCACGATGATGGACATCTGGCAGCAGAACGCCGGTGACGGCGGCGGTGGCGCCGGCCAGGTGGCACGCAGGCAATTGCTCGACGCGCGCCAGAGCCTGCGCCGGCCGCTGACCGAGATGGATGTACAGGCCGCGCCCGCCGAGCAGATGCGCTACACGCGCACAGCGCGCAACGAGGTCTATCGCCAGTTCCAGCGCCTGCCGAATCCCGACCTGGTGATGTACGTGTACCCGCACCTGGCAGGCACGGACCCGGTGCCCGTGCCGGGCTATACGACGGTTTTTCCCTTGTACCAGCGCGTGCAGTACGCCATGCCGGGCGAGCGCGTGGAGGACTACTGATGCGCTGGAAACTCCCCTGGCCGAAGCTGGCCGCGCCGAAGCTGGACGCGTCCGGCGCTGGCGCTGACGAGCAGCCGGACGGCTGGCAGCGCCACGTCGAGGCCTTGCGCCAGGCCGGCATCCCAGAACCCGGCACGGCGGTCCATGGCCGCAGGCCGGCGACCGTGGCCGACGAGCAGGCGCTGTACGACGTCGCGCCGTCGTTCGCGGAATTCCTGCCCTGGGTGGAGTTCCTGCCCGATTCGAAGTCCATGCTGCTGGAAGACGGGCAATCGGTCGCGGCATTCTACGAGCTGGTGCCGCTGGGCACCGAGGGCCGGGAACCCGGCTGGCTCGCGCATGCCCGCGACGCCTTGGAGAACGCGCTCCAGGACTCGTTCGATGAACTGGACGAGAACCCCTGGGTACTCCAGCTCTACGCCCAGGACGAACCCAGCTTCGACCAGTACATGCAGACCCTGCGCGACTACGTGCAGCCGCGCGCCCGCAATACGGCTTTCACCGAGTTCTACCTTCGCTTCTTCGGACACCACCTGCGCGCGGTAGCGAAGCCGGGCGGGCTGTTCGAGGACACGGTGGTCACGCGGCTGCGTTGGCGCGGCCAGACGCGGCGCGTGCGCATGGTCGTCTATCGCCGGGCCACCGGGCAGGCGAGCCGCCGCGGCCAGACGCCCGAGCAGATGCTGAACATCGTCTGTGATCGCCTGTGTGGCGGGCTGGCGAACGCCGGCATCCAGGCCCGGCGCATGGTCGCGGCCGACGTCCATGACTGGCTACTGCGGTGGTTTAACCCGCGTCCCACGCTGCTCGGCCCTGGGGTCGAGGATCGCGAACGCTTCTATGCGCTGGCACGCTACCCCGACGAGACAGAAGACGGTGAGATCGAGCTGGCGAGCGGACGGGATTTCAGCCAGCGGCTTTTCTTCAGCCAGCCACGTTCGGACGCGGAGCACGGCACCTGGCACTTCGACGGCATGCCGCACCGTGTGCTGATCACCGACCGGCTGCGCATGCCGCCCGGCACGGGACATCTAACCGGCGAGACCCGCAAGGGCGATGCGATCAACACGCTGTTCGACCAGATGCCGGAAGACACCTTGCTTTGTCTCACGATGGTTGCCACGCCCCAGGATGTCCTGGAATCGGATCTGAACCACCTGGCGAAGAAGGCCGTGGGCGAGACGCTGGCGTCGGAGCAGACGCTCAAGGACGTGCATGAAGCCCGCTCGCTGATCGGCAGCGCGCACAAGCTCTACCGGGGCACGCTGGCGTTCTACCTGCGCGGGCGCGACGAGGCGGAACTGGATCGGCGCGGCCTGGACCTGGCGAACGTGATGCTCAACGCTGGTTTGCAGCCGGTGCGAGAGGATGATGAGGTGGCGCCGCTCAACAGCTACCTGCGCTGGCTGCCGTGCTGCTACAACCCCGGCAAGGATCGGCGCCGGTGGTACACGCAACTGATGTTCGCCCAGCACGCGGCAAACCTGTCGCCGGTGTGGGGCCGTGCCCAGGGTACGGGGCATCCAGGCATCACGATGTTCAACCGCGGCGGCGGGCCGATCACCTTCGATCCGCTCAATCGCCTGGACCGGCAGATGAACGCCCACCTGTTCCTGTTCGGCCCGACGGGTTCCGGCAAATCGGCCACGCTCAACAATCTGCTGAACCAGGTCACGGCCATTTATCGGCCGCGCCTCTTCATCGTGGAAGCCGGCAATAGCTTCGGCTTGTTCAGCGACTTCGCCAGGCGCCTGGGCCTGACCGTGAATCGGGTCAAGCTGGCCCCCGGATCGGGCATCAGCCTAGCGCCGTTCGCCGACGCGCGCCGGCTGATCGAAACGCCCAGCGATGTGCAAACGCTCGATGCCGATGCGCTGGACGAAGACCTGCCACCCGATGCCTCAGCCATGGAGGCGGACGAACAGCGCGACGTGCTGGGCGAACTGGAGATCACGGCGCGGCTGATGATCACTGGCGGCGAGGACAAGGAGGAAGCCAGGATGACGCGCGCCGACCGCTCGCTGATCCGCCAGTGCATCCTCGACGCCGCCGAGCACTGCGTGGCCGAGAAACGCACGGTGCTCACGCGCGACGTGCGCAACGCGCTGCGCACGCGCGGCCAGGACCCGACGTTGCCCGAGATGCGGCGCGTGCGGCTGCTGGAGATGGCGGACGCGATGGACATGTTCTGCCAAGGCACGGACGGCGAG
The DNA here is from genome assembly GCA_937862875.1 of uncultured Comamonadaceae bacterium. GTDB lineage: Bacteria > Pseudomonadota > Gammaproteobacteria > Burkholderiales > Burkholderiaceae_C > Diaphorobacter_A. The sequence goes on along the minus strand of CALMCS010000778.1, from coordinate 3,972 downwards.
ATGTTCGACCGCGACGGCACGCCGTGGCCCGAGGCCGACATCACGCTGGTGGATCTCGCGACCTATGCCCGGGAGGGCTACAACGCGCAGCTCTCCATCGCGTACATCAGCCTGATCAGCACGGTGAACAACATCGCCGAGCGCGACCAGTACCTGGGCCGCCCGATCATCAACGTGACCGATGAAGGGCACATCATCACCAAGAACCCGCTGCTCGCGCCCTACGTCGTGAAGATCACGAAGATGTGGCGCAAGTTGGGTGCCTGGTTTTGGCTCGCGACGCAGAATATCGACGATCTGCCGCGCGCCGCGGAACCCATGCTCAACATGATCGAGTGGTGGATCTGCCTGTCGATGCCGCCGGACGAGGTAGAGAAGATCGCCCGGTTCCGCGAACTCTCGCCCGCGCAGAAGGCGCTGATGCTTTCGGCGCGCAAAGAGGCGGGGAAATTCACCGAGGGCGTCATCCTCTCCAAGAGCATGGAAGTGCTGTTCCGCGCCGTGCCGCCGAGCCTGTACCTCGCGCTCGCGCAAACCGAACCCGAAGAGAAGGCCGAGCGCTACCAGCTCATGCAGCAATACGGCTGCACCGAGCTGGAAGCAGCTTTCAAGGTCGCCGAGAAGATCGACCAGGCACGCGGCATCGAGTCGCCGGCCTTGGAACTGTCGTAAGCCGGAGAACACCATGGAGCAGAAGCGTCCTTCCATTCCGATACAAGTCCAGGCGTTCCGCCGTCGCCACAGGCGGCCCCGCTGGCCTTGGGCCTTGACTGCTGCGCTGGTCGCGCTGCTGCTGATCTGGCTCGTGTCCCGGTCGCCCGGCGAATCCTCATCGCAGTCGCCCACGCCGGCTAGCACGGCGCAGATGGCCGGGCCGCCCTGGAAAATGGGCAACCCCGAGGGCCGTTTCACACTGACGCTCTATGCCGATCTGGAATGTCCGTTCTGCCGGGAGTACTTCCCGCAGCTCAAGCGCTGGGTCGGCAGCAACGCCGACGTGACCCTGCAATGGCATCACCAGCCGCTGGCTGCGCACGAGCCGGCCGCGTTGGCCGAGGCGCGTCTGGTCGAGTGCGTCGCCGAAGCCGGCGGGCATGCTGCCTTCTGGCGAGCCGTCGAGTGGGTCTATGCCCACACGCGCAGCGACGGCCTGGGACTGCCCGATGGCCTGCGCTACCCCGAATCGACGCCGGCCGTCGAGCAGTGCATGGCAAGCGAGCGGGTCGACGCGGCCATCCGCGCCCAGGCCGCGGAAGCCACGAAAAGCGGCGTGACGGCCACGCCGTCGCTGCGCCTGCTCGATCGCCAGACGGGTCAGTCCATCCTGCTGCAGGGACCGATCGAAGGCGATGCCTTGCTGTCGGCCATGGACATGCTGTCCGCTGATGAACCACCCGCCACACCCGCCACCGAAATGCCTGCCGACGTTGTCGGCGACATGCCCAGGTAGCCCGCGGTCCTTGAGGCTACGGCGCAGTCTTCTGCGCTGACCGCTCCCCGTTCGCTCCGCATCCTGGCCGCGAACAATCACCTCTGCGTGGTGGTGGATGCACCTTGTTCCGTTGTTCTCATCCCCAGGAGGGCTTGCCCTCCCAGGGCGTGCGCCCTCTGATCTCATCATCCGGAGGTTCGCCATGTCTCTCGTCGTCAATGACTCCTGCGTGGAGTCGCTTTCCGCTGTCGCAGCCCAGCGTGAGGACTGGATCATCCAGCAGGCTATCGCGCTGCTGGAGAGACGGATCTTCAAAGTCGGACCGTGCCTCAGCCGACCGGCCGCCGTGCGGGACTACCTGCGTCTAAAACTGGTCGCTGAGCCCAACGAGGTATTCGCAATCGTTTTCCTGGACAGCATGCACCAAGTGTTGGCCTACGAGCCGATGTTCAGGGGCACGATCAATTCGACTGCGGTCTATCCCCGTGTCGTCGTGCAGCGTGTATTGGAGCTGAAAGCCGCCGCAGTGGTCTTCGCGCACCAGCACCCCTCGGGTGTCACTGAGCCGTCGAGCGCCGATCGTGCGCTGACCCAGCAACTGCAGGCAGCGCTGGCGCTGATCGATGTTCGGGTACTGGATCACATCATCGTTGGCCAGGGGATTCCGTACTCCTTCGCGGAGCACAGCTTGCTGTAGCGCATCGTTCATTGATCACAACGGGGGCTTCGGCCTCCGTTTCTTCCTTGCCCCGAAGCAAGCAGGTATGCGGGGTGTCCGCGATGCGCATTGTTTGTGGGGGCTGCACCGGATTCGGCGTTTGACTATGGCCCTGATCAACTTCCGGGGCACGTGTCATGCCAGCATCTTTTCCCAGGTTCGCGCCAAGCTGGCGAGCCCTTGGCCTGGCCGTTGCACTGCCGGTGTCCTTGGGTGTCTTTAGTCCGGCCACATTCGCTGCCGATGTGCTGGTCATCACCGACAGCCGCCATCCGGTCAAGACCATGGGCGGCGAGCGGCTGATCGAGCTGGACGAAGCGCACCGGATCGAAGCGGAGCTTTCTGCGGAACTGCCCGCCGAACCCGAGCAGGCGACCGCCATCGTCAAGCGCCGACTGAACAGCGGCGGCACCGATCTCCAACGCCGCATCGCTTCCGCCTACCAGGGCGTCACCGACGCGTGGAGCCTGGGCATCACCAGCATCCCGGCCGTCGTGGTGGATCAACGCTACGTCGTCTATGGCGAACCGGATGTGGCCCGCGCAGTCGCTCGCATCGAGCAGCACTGGAGGGCCCAGCCGTGACCCGCCCATTCGACCTGATGCGCCGCCTGCGTGCTGGCGTGGCGTCCGTTCTGCTGCTCAGCGCCACGGGCAGCTACGCGCTCAACACCGCAACCATCGTCGGCTCGGTGGCATCGCCAGACTGCCTCGAATACCGCGTCGTCGGGATCTGCTACTGGCTCTACTGCACCTGGACGGGCTGTACGGTACGCACGTCCATCAAGGTCCGCCACTACATCCCCGATGCGATCGTCTCCAGCTACAGCAACACCGGCGAAAACCCCTGGATCGAAGTCCGGCCGATGAGCACGCCCAACCCATCCGCCCAAACCGGCGGGGACGGAACGACGAACGAGGACCACGAAAACAACCTCGCCAAGTTCAAGAACGCGGACGTCATCGGGCACCCGGGCGTCGAGGTGTTCAACCAGTTCGTGTCGTCCTCGGGCTACTTCTGCGAGGGTGCGGGCACGGCGTTCATGCCGTACTTGCTCGGCACCCTGGACACGCTGGCCTGGCGCTACAACGTGCCCGAGATGGCCTACCCGGAGGCGCTAATTCCCGGCATGCGTGAGGTCGGTGCACGCACCACGATGAACCTCTGGGGCAACGTGTATCCCCGCGGGGGTTTCCTGCACCAGACCGACGACCACAAGGCCAGTGCAGTGGTGGCCCAGCGCGCAGGCGATGTCGTCACGCGCCGGGGACAGATCCACGTTTATCAGCCGCTGCTCGCCAACTCCCGCGATGGCTACTGGCCGGCTGGCGCGCTCATGGAGAGCGATGCCTCGACGGGCAAGTGGCAGGAACTCACGCCAGTCCTGTCCTCGTCCTGCTCGGTCTTCCCGCGCAGCGGCGCCCTGACACAGGCCCGGCAAGGCGATTACGCCTGGGCGCTGTGGCGGCCCTATGCGTGCTGCGAACGCCGGGGCCAGGTGTTTCTCGGCAGCGTCGATTTCCTCTGAGGTGGTGCCATGAAGTTCCGTCCTGCATTCAATCCGTTCTCCCGCCGGGTACGTCGCACGGAGATCGTCCTGGCACTGGCCGGCGCGCTCGCGCTGGGCAGCGGCGTGGCCTGGGGTCAACTGGGATACCAGACCAGCGGCAGCGTCATCGGCGATGACGTCATGTACTCGATCGGTGGCGGCAACGCCGTGTCGATGGGACGTGCAGCCGGCATGCGCTCCATCGGTGTCGGCGTGGGTTGGAACAGCAACTTGATCTGCGGCGACATGAGCATCCAGACCACGTTGAAGAAC
>CALMCS010000777.1 GCA_937862875.1 uncultured Comamonadaceae bacterium | reverse complement strand
ACATCAGCGAGGGCATGCAGCGCCGCTATCCTGGAGTGGAGTTCAGTCAGTTCAAGGGCGCCGAGCACCTCGCCGAGAAGTACGGCCTCTCGCGTGAAGCCTTGGACGACTACGCCTATGCCAGCCATTTACGCGCCATCGCCGCTAGCCGTGACGGAGCCTTCAAGCAAGAGATCGTGCCGGTCGCCGCACGCAGCGCCGAGGGTGGGGATCTGGGGGAGTGGCACGAAGTGGACGAAGGCATTCGTTTCAACGTGACGCGCGAGGGCTTCGCCGAAGTCAAACTCATCCAAGAACACAACGGTCGCGTCACTGCGGCCAGCGCTTCACAGATCTGTGATGGTGCCTCGGGCGTGCTGGTGGTCAACGAGCGGGGACTGAAGGCGCTGGGCGTGAAACCGCTGGCGCGCATCCACCACATGAGCGTGATCGGACACGATCCCGTCATCATGTTGGAGGCTCCGATTCCCGCCACACAGCGTGCCTTGCAACGTGCGGGCTTGAGCATCCAGGACATCGACCTGTTCGAGGTCAACGAAGCGTTCGCGTCGGTGCCTCTGGCCTGGCAAAAAGTGCTTGAGGCCGATCCGGCGCGGTTGAATGTGCATGGCGGTGCCATCGCGTTGGGGCATCCACTGGGTGCGTCCGGCACCAAACTCATGAGTACGCTGGTACAGGCGCTGCAGCGACGCGGCGCACGCTACGGTTTGCAAACCATGTGCGAAGGCGGTGGACTGGCCAACGTCACCATCATCGAGAGGTTGTGATGACAACGCCCACCGAGCAGACCCGAGCCGAGCGGCACGGCGACGTGCTGATCCTGCGTATGGTCAACAGCGCACGCATGAACCCGCTCACCGAGCAATTGCAGCGCGAACTATTGGCGCATCTGAACGAAGTGCAAGGCAACCCCTCCATCCGTGCGCTGATACTGACCGGGGAAGGCAAGGCCTTCTGCGTGGGAGCAGATCTGACCGACATGGCGCGCACACCGCCCAACGGGTGCACGCTTGGCCAACATACGGCAGAAATCATGCGACAGGGCACCAATCGGCTGGTTCTCGCGCTGCGCGCGTTGCCAGTGCCCGTCGTCGTCGCGCTCAACGGCGCGGCAGCGGGTGCGGGTGTGGGACTGGCGCTGGCAGGTGACATCACCATCGCGTCGCAAGCTGCCTATTTTCTGATGCCCTTTCTGCCCAGGCTGGGCATTGTTCCGGACATGGGCAGCAGTTTCTTTCTGGAGCGCCGCATCGGACGTGCGCGGGCGCTGGGCATGGCGCTGCTGGGTGATCGAATCTCTGCAGAACAGGCTGCCGCCTGGGGACTGATCTGGTCCTGCACCACAATAGACACCGAGACGCTGGAAGAACAGGCACTGGCGCTGGCCCAACGCCTGACCTCCGTACCGGCCCATGCGGCACTGGAAGCCCGCGCGCTATTCGACGCTGCGGCAAACAACGACCTGGAAGCACAATTGGGCTACGAAGCAGAGCGTCAGGGCGAACTGATTGACGGTGAAGCCTTCGCCGAAGGCGTGAGAGCCTTCATGGGAAAACGCGAAGCGCGCTTCCCGCCGCGCCGCTGAAGGCCTGCAAAAGCTCCGACTCCTTTCGGCAGACGTTGCCACCATGGTGCCGTCCGCAATAGCCGCGGTGATCGGCTCGAATGCCGGTGTCTGGCTGGTGGCGTTGATCTCGGGCGACTTCCTGGGCAAGCTGCGGTGTGGCCCTTCATCCTGCGTG
>CALMCS010000776.1 GCA_937862875.1 uncultured Comamonadaceae bacterium | reverse complement strand
CGCGGGCCACTTGGATGTAGTCCACGTTGGCGCCGGTGGTGATTTCACCTGCCAAAACCACGAGGCCGGTATTGGTCAGTGTTTCGGCTGCGACGCGGCTATGCGGATCTTGGGCGAAAATAGCATCGAGAATTGCATCGGAGATCTGGTCAGCCACCTTGTCTGGATGGCCTTCGGAAACCGATTCCGATGTGAAAAGAAAGTCGCTCGCCATTGAATAAACTCCTATGTATCCAGCTTTTGAGGCGTTGGCCAAGCTGCGGAGCTCTGGCGAACGCTTTAGCAGTTTTATTTAACGTCGCCCTGCAAGTTGCTCATTAATTTCGCGACAGCGTCCATTCTAATGCTTTTGCTCTTTAGATTCTTTTCTGCGTTGCCTTTAGGCTTTTTACACATGGTCGGCGCAGCCATGGGTTGGGTGACATTTGCCTTGTCGCCCACATATCGCCGGCGCTTTGTTGCAAATGCGCGACAAGCCGGGTATTCATTTGCCGAAGTTCGCTCGGCGGTCGGCCATGCCGGGCGCATGGTGTTCGAGATGCCCAAGATCTGGCTGGGCACGATGCCGCGCAGCCAAATGGTGAATAGCGAGTGCGTTCAGCGAGCCTACGAAGCCGGCAAGGGTGTGGTGTTTCTGACCCCGCATCTGGGCTGTTTCGAGCTCTCGGTACAGGACGCCGCGCGGCGCTGGGCCCCGGATTTTGGTGACATCACCGTGCTGTACCGCCCGGCGCGTCAGGCATGGCTGGCACACATTCTGGAGACGGCGCGCAATCGCCCCGGCGTGCAGGCCGTGCCGACGACACTGGCCGGTGTGCGCCAGATGATCAAGACGCTGCGCAAGGGCTCGGCCGTGGGGCTGTTGCCCGATCAGGTGCCTCCGCAAGGGCAGGGCATGTGGTCGCCGTTTTTTGGGCGTGATGCCTACACCATGACCCTGGCGGCCCGCCTGGCGCTGCAGACCGGAGCGACCATCATCGTGGCGCGCTGCGAGCGACTGTCCTGGGGTCGTGGCTACACCCTGTATTTTGAAGAGCTGGGCATGCCGTTGTCGGCGGAGCTCGATGGTGCCGTGCATCAAATCAACGCGGCCATGGAGCGCACGATTCGCGGGTGTCCCTCGCAATATCTCTGGGGTTATGGCCGCTACAAGCAGCCGCGCGTGGAGTCACAGACCCCTACGCCGGCCGCGCCGCCCACACCGCCTACGCCTCCCAAGCAGGGAGAGTCGGAATGAGTTGGAGCCAAGTTGGCGTGGGCAGCATGCGGGTGCTGGCCAAACTGCCGTTGCCGGTGTTGCGCGGTCTGGGCAAGGTCGTGGGGCGCATCCTGTTTGTGCTCGCGGGGCAGCGCAGAAAGATTGCGCTGCGGAATCTGGAGCTGTGCTTCCCCGAGGTGCCCGAGGCCCAGCGCCGCGCCTGGGCCAAGGAGACCTTCGAGGTCTTTTGCCAGACCTTTCTCGACCGCAGCTGGTTGTGGTTTGGCTCGGAAGAACTGGTGCGCAGCCGCGTGAAGCTGGAAGGAGCGATCGAGGAGCTCGACGGCGCGACGCCCACCATCATCTTTGCGCCGCACTTCTACGGCATGGACGCGGGCGGTCTGGCGTTGCCGCTGAATACGCAGCGCGAATTCACCTCCATCTTTGCGACGAATCCCGACCCGGTGCTGGATGACTGGTTCATGGCCGGTCGCCAGCGCTTTGGACATGTGCGCATGCTCAATCGCGCCGATGGCGTGAAGCCCATCATTTCGTGTCTGCGCAAGGGGGGGCTGCTGTATCTGTTGCCGGACATGGATTACGGCAAGAACGATTCTGTTTTTGTGCCGTTTTTTGCCGTCGAGAACACGGCAACGATTCCATCACTTTCGCGGTTCGCGCGACTGGGCAAAGCCAAGGTGGTGGCGCTCTACAACCGCATGACGCCGGAGGGCTACGTGGCGCAACTCACCCCCGCCTGGGAGAACTTTCCCACCGATGACCATGTCGCCGACACCGCCCGGATGAATCGCGAGCTGGAGGCCGCCATCATGACCATGCCCGCGCAGTATTACTGGGTGCACAAGCGGTTCAAGACCCGGCCACCAGGTGAGCCCTCGTACTATTGATCGAGTTTGTTGA
>CALMCS010000775.1 GCA_937862875.1 uncultured Comamonadaceae bacterium | reverse complement strand
ACGGTTGCCAGGGGTCGCTGAACCTCGGCACCGGTTCCCGTGGCAATGGCCATGGGAACGAACCCCAGGGACGCCACCAGCGCGGTCATCAACACCGGCCGCAAGCGCGAAAGCGCGCCCATGTGCACGGCCTCAGGCACCGCGTTTCCGGTTTCACGCAATGCGCGAATCGATGAAATCATGACGAGTCCATTGAGCACAGCGACACCCGAGAGCGCGATGAATCCAATGGCCGCCGATATCGACAACGGAATGTCTCGCAGCCACAGCGCGAGAATGCCACCCGTGAGTGCAAACGGAATTCCGGTGAACACGATCAGCCCGTCACGTACATTGCCGAACATCGCAAAAAGCAAAGCAAACACCAGCAGCAAGGCGACCGGCACCACTATCTGCAAGCGCTTCTGAGCCGACTGCATGTTCTCGAACGTTCCGCCCCAGCGGGTCCAGTATCCGCTGGGCATTTGAATCGTGTCGAGTTCACGCTGAGCCTGCTCCACGAACGAACCGATGTCTCGACCGCGCACGTTCGCACTCACCACGATGCGGCGCTTTCCGTCTTCGCGGCTGACCTGATTCGGGCCCGGCGAAAGCTCGAAGGAGGCCACGGCAGACAACGGGACGAAGCCTTGCCGGCTTTCACCCTGTTGCGGCAGTGCGATGGGCAAGCGCTCCAATGCCGCAAGGTCACTGCGCACCGCTTCAGGCAAGCGCACCTGAATATCAAAGCGACGGTCACCTTCGAACACCGTTCCGGCTTCCTGGCCGCCCATGGCGGTGGCAATGGTTCTCTGCACGTCACCCATGTTCAAGCCATAGCGAGACGCCTTCTCACGGTCGACCTGCACGGTGAGCATCGGCAAACCGGTGGTCTGCTCCACTTTGACTTCCGACGCACCGGGTACCTTCTGCAGCATGGCGGCGATGCTTTGCGATGTGCGCTCCAGCACCTGCATGTCATCGCCGAAGACCTTCACGGCCACATCGCTGCGAACGCCGGAGATGAGTTCATTGAATCGCAACTGAATGGGCTGCGAGAACTCGTAGTTGCTTCCCGGGATGCCCTCCACGACCTCCTGCACCGCAGCCAACAAGTCTTCTCGGCTGCGTTGGGGGTCAGGCCATTGCGCTCTCGGTTTGAGCATGATGTAGCCATCGGAGATATTCGGAGGCATGGGATCCGACGCAATTTCAGCCGTACCGGTGCGAGCAAAGACCCGTTCGATTTCCGGAAATTTTTCCTTCAGCGTGCGTTCCAGCTGCATCTGCATTTCCACAGATTGCGTGAGGCTGGTGCCCGGCACGCGCAATGCCTGAATCGCGAAGTCACCTTCGTTGAGGTTGGGTGCGAACTCGCTGCCCATGCGGGAGGCAAGCATCAGGCTCAGCAAGACGGCAACGACGGCCGTGGACAGGACGATCAAGGGTATCCGCATCACGTTCGTGAGCAGCGGCTCGTACGCGTTGCGCGCCCATGTCATCAGGCGGTTTTCCTTTTCGGAAATACGCTTGCCGATGAACAGCGCAATCGCGGCTGGAATGAAGGTGATGGACAGAATCATCGCACCCGCAAGCGCCAACACCACGGTCAGCGCCATCGGGTGGAACATCTTGCCCTCCACGCCCGTCAGCGCAAAGATGGGCAGATAGACGACCATGATGATGAGCTGCCCGAACAGCAGCGGCCTGCGCGATTCCTTTGCAGCCGCAAATACCTCATGAAAGCGTTCACTTCGCGTGAGTAGACGCCCCTTGAGTTCCTGCGCATGGGCCAGGCGCCGAACGCAGTTCTCCACGATGACTACGGCTCCGTCGATGATGATGCCGAAGTCCAGTGCACCAAGGCTCATGAGGTTCGCGCTGATTCTGTACTGCACCATACCGGTAAAGGTGAACAGCATGGACAGCGGAATGATGAGCGCGGTGATCAGCGCGGCACGGATATTGCCGAGAAACAGGAACAGGACCACGACGACAAGCGCCGCGCCTTCCACCAGATTCTTCTTCACGGTCGCAATGGCTTTTTCCACCAACGTGGTGCGGTCGTAGACGGTGACAATCTTCACACCGTCTGGCATGGTCTTGCGGATGGTGTCCATGCGCGCATCAACGGCCTTGGACACGATGCGACTGTTCTCGCCAATGAGCATGAACACCGTACCCAGCACCACTTCGCGACCGTTGTCCGTGGCGGCACCGGTGCGCAACTCGCGGCCCAGTTCCACATCGGCCAGGTCACGTACCCGCACCGGCTGACCTTGCGCCGTGCTCACGATGACCTGCTTGAGGTCGTCGATGCCTTTGACCTGACCCGGTGCGCGAATCAGGTATTGCTCGCCTTCGCGCTCGATGTAGCCAGCGCCCACGTTGGTATTGTTGTTCTGCAGCGCAGTGACCAGCTTGTCCATCGATATACCGTAGGACGCGAGTTTGTCGGGGTGCGGTGCAATCAGGTACTCCTTGGAGAAGCCGCCAATCGAGTTGATTTCCGTGACACCGGGCACATTGCGCAATTGCGGCTTGATGACCCAGTCCTGAATCTCGCGCAGGTCCATGGGCGTGTACGCTGTGCCGTCTTCCTTCTTGGCACCTTCTTCGGCCTCCACGGTCCACAGATAGATTTCGCCGAGTCCTGTAGAGATAGGCCCCATGCTCGGCGAGATGCCTGAAGGCAGTTTCTCGCGCGCCTCCTGAATGCGCTCGTTCACCAACTGGCGGGCGAAGTAGATGTCGGTGCCATCCTTGAAGATGACGGTGACCTGCGAAAGCCCGTACCGCGACAGCGAGCGCGTCTGCTCCAGATGCGGCAGGCCCGCCATCACGGTTTCGATGGGATAGGTAATGCGTTGTTCCGTCTCCAGCGGTGAATAACCGGGAGCTTGAGTGTTGATCTGCACCTGGACATTGGTAATGTCCGGTACTGCGTCAATGGACAGACGCTGGTAGCTGAAGACGCCGAGAATGGCCATGGCCGCGACGGCCACGATGACAAGCCAACGCTGCTCGATGGCAAAGCGGATGATGCGCTCAAACATGGTGACTCCGCTTCAATGCGTGTGCTCGGCCGAGGCCTTGCCCAACTCGGCCTTCAACATGAAGGAGCCATCCTTGACGTAGTCCTGCCCCGCCTTGAGGCCCGAGATGACTTCGGTGCTCTTGCCGTCCGAGCGCCCCAATTGAATGACCTGCGCCTTGTAGCCGCCACTCACCGGGATGAACACCACGCTCTCCTTGCCATCTGGCCGCTGAATGGCCTTTGCGTCGACGGCAATCGGCACCTGCGACTCTTCGGCAAGTACCTTCACATCCACAAACAGACCAGGCCTCCACACCCCTTGCGGATTGGCCAGCGCCACGCGGGCAGGCGCCGTGCGGGTCTGCTCTCCAATCAGGGCCCCCACGTAGGCGACCTTGCCCTCTGCCGAGGAATCGAAAGCGGTAGCGCGCACCGAGACCGGCGAACCCACCCGCACAAAGGGCAGTTGTGGAGCAGAGACATTCATCTCGGCCCAGACCGAACTCAGGTCCGACACGGTGAACGAGGCCGTGCTCTCGGTCACCGATTCGCCCACGGTCAAATGTTTTTCGACGACGACGCCTGACACCGGTGCGCGCAGCTCATATCGACTGGAGCCACCTGAGCCAGCACCGCCACCGCCACCGACCCCAATGGCAGAGAGTTTCTGCGACGCGTTGGCAACGGAAATTTCTGCCTCCTGCAATGCCTGACGGGCCTGCAGATAGTCTTGCTCGGCAGAAATTTTTTCCTTCCAAAGTTGCTCTTCTCGTTGGTAGGTGTTCTTCGCCAATGCCAGGCGCTTTTGTGCCGTTTGCAGCTCACTGCGCTGGTCCGAAACGGCCGCGCTGTGGATCACAGCCAGCAGTTGCCCCTTGGCGACTTTCTCACCCAACCGGGCATGCACCGAAGCGACGACGCCAGCCACGCGAGGGACGACGTGAGCGGTACGGTCTTCATCGAAGCGAATCTCTCCGGGCAGCACCACTTCCTTTCGAATGGATGCGGCACCGACGGTGGCAAGGGTCACGCCCACTGTCTGGGACTGTGCTTCGCTGAGCTTGATGAGGCCTTCCTCTTGCTCATGGCCATGCTCGTCCGCCACAGGCTTTGCGGTGGCCGAGGCAGCCTTGTCACTTTTTTCGACCTTCTCGTCGTGATGCTCGCCATCCGCATGGTTGTCGGCTTCTTTGTGGTCATCGTGCTTTGCACCCGCCTCGCCATGGTGCTCGCCGTCCTTGTGCGAATCCGCATCCGCGTGTCCAGAAGCAGGCGCGGCTGGCGCGAGAGCCGCAGAACCCGGGGTCCGCAAAATGAGGGCGCCACCCACCATGCCGCAGGCCAGAATCACGGCCACCGCAATCCAGTGTTTGGGAGACGAGATAGACGCGTCAAATTGACTTTTATCGGACATATTCAGTTCCAGTGTTTGCGTTGCCCGCTGATGAAGTGCTCATCACCGGCGTACCAAGGAGGCGGTTGATTTCGGCGTGCGCTTTGTGCGATGCCATCAGTTGGTCGAGCAACTGTCGTTGGCTCTCGAACAACGTGCGTTGGGCGTCCAGCACATCGAGAAAATTGAACTTGCCCAAAGTGAATCCACGCACTGCCACGTCGTAGGCAGACTGCGCAGTGGGAATGATCTGGCTCTTGAGCAGGCCAAGCTGCCGATGGCTGCTCAGCAATTGCTGGCGAGCACTGAAGACTTGTGCCTGAAGTTGCAGACGCTGCTCCTGAAGCTTCTGCTCCGCCTGGTCCACCTTCCGCAGCGCTTGAAGCTGGTTGCCTGCATTGCGGTCAAACAGTGGCAACGGAATGCTGACCCCCAGAACCACCTGATTGCGCCCCACTTCCCTCGCGCGCTTGACTCCAACGCTCACCGTGGGGTCTTGCACTCTTCTCGCGCGCTCCAGCTCGGAAGCGGCACGGCTCTGCTCCAGCGTCTGCCGCGCGAGAAGCATTGCGGGAGCCTCTTCCAGCAGCGATTCCAGCTGGTCAGCGGTGGGTGCCTCCTCCGTGACATAGAAATCACCACTCGCGACTCCGACCTCCGCCGCGCTTCCGCCCCACAGTGATGCAAGGTTCTGCTGCGCAACCACAATCAAGGACTCGGCCTGCTGCAGCTCCAACGCCGCATTGGCCTGCGCCACCTGCGCACGGCTGGCTTCCAGTGGAGGCACCTTTCCCGCTTGAACGCGCTTCTCGGCTGCATCGGTTGCGAGCACCGTCAGCGCATGTGTTTTCGATGCGAATTGCACGCGCTGCTGCAACAGCAAGAGCTCGTTGAAGTAAGTCACGAGCTGGTATCTCAGTGCGGCTTGCGTTTCGAATACGGAGGCCTGGGCCGCCGCTTTCTCCCCCTCCGCCATGCGCATACGTGCCTCGCGCTTGCCGCCCAACTCGATGAGTTGGTTGATTTGAAAGGTGCTGGAGCGAGTGTCGGAGCGGGTGTCCTCCTGGGTGAACGCCAGCTCGGGATTGGGGCGCGCTTTGCTCTGCACAATGGCGCCCTCGGTTGCGGCCGCTCCGTATCTGGCGGCCTGCAATCCCGGATTGGCGGCAAGAGCCTTGTCCCACGCCACCGCCAGCGTCATCGTGTTCTGCCATTCCCGTTCACGATGGGCCGGTTGCGCGGTCAGCGATTCAGCAACAGAAGAAGTAGAAATCGACGAAGAATCAGTGGCCGCGGTGGCAGGGAATGAGCCGCAAGCAATAGCCATTGCAAGCCCAAACAGCGATGGATAAGATTTGCAATATGGACGTGCCCGAACGGGACCACGCGATAAGGTAGCCATGTGTGCTTCTCCTGGAATCCTGGTTTGCGCACATGAAGCCCTTGCGGCCCTGAGGACCGCAGGAGGTCTGGCAAAGAGGACGACGTCCGTGCAGACCACGTCAACCATTGGCAGCGGTCATCACGACGGCTGACCTCCGCAGAGACAGATTCGATGTGCGAGTGCGCAGACTTTAGAAACCGGTACCGAACACAATGCCGTCGGGAAGATGACAAATTTGTAATCTACTGCGCTCGCATAAATCCGGGAAAATGACGTCCATGAGACTGCTGCTGATCGAAGATGAAGCCAAGCTGGGCGAGTACCTGCGCAAAGGTCTCGCCGAGGAAGGCTATACCGTTGATGTCGCGACCAATGGCATCGATGGTTTGCATCTGGCCATGGAACTGGACTACGACCTCATCGTTCTGGACGGCATGCTGCCCGGCATCGATGGCTTTGCCGTACTCGCAGCTTTGCGCCAGTCGAAGACGATTCCAGTGCTGATGCTCACGGCGCGCGCCGATGTCGAAGACCGCGTGCGCGGGCTGCAAAGTGGCGCTGATGACTACATGATCAAGCCGTTCGCGTTCTCGGAGCTCGTCGCACGCATTCAGGTATTGCTGCGCCGCGTCCACGCGCACCAGATGTCACCCGAGCCCACCTCGCTCAAAGAGGCCGACCTGGAGGTCGACCTGATCCGCCGCAAAGCCATACGCGCAGGCGTGCGCCTGGATTTGACGGCCAAGGAGTTCAACCTTTTGGCACTGCTGCTGCGTCGCCAGGGTGAAGTGCTGTCTCGCACGGAATTGGCGTCGCAGGTCTGGGACATGAACTTCGACAGCGAAACCAATGTGGTGGAAGTGGCCGTGCGGCGACTGCGCATGAAGGTGGACCAGCCGTTCGAATCACCGCTCATACACACGGTCCGCGGTATGGGTTATGTGCTGGAGAGCCGAGCCCAGCCATGAGTCTTACCCGTGGCGTTCCGCACCTTGGCAGGCGGCTTTCCCGCTGGATGGCCTTGCTTTCGATGCTGGGACTGGGTGCTGTCGGCATCGTTGTGTATCTGGTCTTTGACACCACCCTCTCTGCGCGCCAGAAAGAGATGCTGGACCAGAAGCAGCAGGCGCTGATTCATGTTCTGGTGGACGACAACATCGAGCACCGGGACAAATCGTTGAACCATGTGCTGACGGACTTTCTGGCGGGCCATGCCGACTACTCCATTCGCATTGTCGACAGCAACGGCGCTGAGCTATTCGACAGTCGCATTCCAGGCCTGCGTGCAGAACACGCTCTGCACCGAACATTCGACGTCAAGATCACGTCCCTCCAATCGAACCATGCCCATGATGCGACCGTCACGCTTGTCATGGACCGTCGCCCAGACGATGCCTTGCTTCGTACTCTGGCGTGGACGCTGTTCCTGTCGATGATTGCAGGCTCGCTGCTGCTGTCGCTCTTTGGGGGCTTGCTGGTTCGCAGCAGCCTGCGCCCCATCCAGTCGCTGGTCACGCAAATCAGTGAACTCTCCGCCAGAGACTTCGAACGCCGTCTCGACGGCAGCAGACTGCCTCAGGAACTGCTGCCCATCGTCACGCAGTTCAATGCCTTGCTGGACCGCCTTTCTGACGCCTATCGGCAATTGGAGTCCTTCAACGCGGATGTGGCCCATGAACTGAACACGCCACTTGCCACGCTGATTTCAAGCACGGAAGTGGTGTTGCGCAAACCCCGTTCCGTCGATGAAATGCGCGACGTGTTGGAGTCCAATCTGGAAGACTTGCGCCGCATCGCAGGCATGGTCGGGGACATGCTGTTTCTCTCACGCGCCGACCAAGGCGTCGGTGCCAGAGAGACCAAGGTGCTCAGCCTGAGAGCCGTTGCCAATGATGTGGTTGAGTTCTACGAGGCCGTCACCCTGGAGGCCCAACTGACCGTGGAGGTGCGTGGCGATACCCAGGTTCATCTCGATGCACCGCTGATGCGCCGAGCTCTGTCGAATCTCCTGAGCAATGCCACGCGATATGCTGAAAGTGGCTCCAACATCGTCATTCAAATCGGGACTCGTTTTCAGCACGACCACACCGAAGCGCTCATTTCCGTGACCAACACAGGCACAGATATCGAGCCCCCACATTTGCGATACCTCTTCGACCGTTTCTACAGAGCCGACTCATCCCGTCACAACGGCGAACGCAATCACGGGCTGGGCCTGGCCATCGTGAAAGCCATTGCAAAAATGCACGGAGGCACGGTCTTTGCCCAGTCTGCGGGTGGGAAAACCACCTTTGGTTTGGTGCTTCCCGTAGAGCTTGAGAGTTGATGGCTTTCCCGCAGCGCCCTGCGATTTCGGCGCGATGCCCACGCAACTGTTTACACAACACCAAGAGCCATCCATCAACAACAACAGCGAAAGAAACTCAGCCTCCGGCGGTAGTGGATGCCGATGGGTTGAACACCGGTTCAACCACCGCCCTGCAAAAAGGCTCTTCGCGGATTTCAAGGGCTTGGATCTTTGACCCGGTATTCAAATGCGATCAACGCAGCGAGCAGAGCGCAGGAACTGGGCCCCCGAATGACGAGATAGGGTCCTAGGCTAGGCGTCGATGCCG
>CALMCS010000774.1 GCA_937862875.1 uncultured Comamonadaceae bacterium | reverse complement strand
ATCGCAACAACGCATAGCGCCCTATATCGTCATCTCAAAACGAAGACTGCCAAACGAAGCGCAGGCAGAAACTTCGTCACTCGCTTCAAACAAGCCCGGCATTTCAAAAAACAAAAACAAAAAAGCCAGACGACCGGAAGGAAGTCTGGCTAGCAAATCCGTTGAAATGTTGTGAGGTGAACCTCACAACATAAAAACAAAATTACAGTGCTGGGATGCGCAGCTTTTGACCTGGGTAGATCTTGTCTGGGCTGGTGAGCATGGGCTTGTTGGCTTCGAAGATCGCGGGATACTTGTTGGCATCTCCGTAATACTTCTTGGCAATGCCAGACAGTGTGTCGCCGCTTACCACATCGTGGTATTGCGCTTCAGGTTCTGGATTGGTCACAGCCATTTGGTTGTTGACCGACTGCACGCTGGCTACGTTACCGCAGCACAGAGTGACCTTTTCCTTGGCGGCTTGCGTTGGTGCCGTGCCCGCCACGGTGACCGCGCCGGATGCGCCATCAAAGCTGACCTTGACATCGCTGACGCCGAGGTTTTGCGCACCGATGTAGGTCTCGATAGCGGAAGCTGCCTTGGCATTCATGTCTTCAGGTGCTGCTGCAGCCTGTGCGGAAGAACCGCCAAAAAGCTTTTCACCGGCTTCTTTGATGAAACTAAACAAACCCATGCTGTGATCTCCTATGGTTGGGGAAGTGAGCGACTTGCCAATGTACCGGCTTCTCATGACAAAGGCTGTCAGAGATTTACCCTAGCTTTGTGAGAAAGCGCTGGCAAGGATGACATTCTGCACCGTGGTTGTGACTCTCAACTGTTAATTGTCGAAAACTCTGGATAATCGCGCTCATGACATTTCTGGCCATCGACGTGGGCAACACCCGACTCAAATGGGCGTTGTTCGATGCTCCCCAACCTGACGCCAATCTTTTGGCCCATGGTGCCGAATTTTTGGACCATATAGATCGCTTGGCCGAAGGGCCCTGGGCGACGCTGCCTGCGCCCGAGCGAATGCTGGGTTGCGTGGTCGCGGGCGACGCCGTCAAGCGCCGCGTCGCCGAGCAGATGGAGCTATGGGACACCACCGCGCAATGGGTGGTCCCATCGACCCAGGAGGCGGGGCTGACGAACGGCTACGACCATCCGAGTCGCCTCGGCGCGGACCGTTGGGTCGCCATGATCGGCGCACGCCACCGCATCCTGGCGCAAGGCCCGGCACGTCCCCTGGTGCTGGTGATGGTGGGGACCGCCGTGACGGTCGAGGCCATCGACACCGAGGGGCGCTTTCTGGGCGGCCTGATTCTTCCCGGCCACGGCATCATGCTGCGCGCGCTCGAGACGGGCACCGCAGGTCTGCATGTACCGACCGGCGATGTGCGGCCGTTCCCGGCCAATACCAGCGATGCGCTGACCAGCGGCGGCACCTATGCCATCGCCGGCGCGGTCGAACGCATGTACCAGCACCTCAAGGAGCATTGCGGCGGGGTCGAACCGGCCTGCATGATGACCGGCGGTGCGGGCTGGAAGATGGCTCCGAGCATGACAAGGCCGTTCGAGTTGGTCGAACAGCTGATTTTTGATGGTCTGCTGGAAATCGCCAGCAGCCGCGCGGCGGTTCGACTCTGACGGGTCATCGCTGCCGTACAAGGACTCATGCGGCGGCAGCGCGCGCCGCTGGGCTTGCGGTGTAGGTCTCGATCAGTCGGCGCAAATGCGTTTGCTGAGCGTCCACGGCGTATGGAGCCAGCAGCCCCAGCACCTGTGCACCGCTGCGCAGCGCCGCGTTCTGTGCGTTCTCCTCTTCCAGCGCCTGGCGTGGGTTGAGCACGTATTCATAGCTGAGCCAGTAGATCAACACCACCACCATGTTGGTCGCCACAGACGCCCAGCCAAGTGGCGTTGCCAGCAATGCGCCGTTGCGTTCCATGGACTGCAACAGCAGCTTCATCTGCTGCGTCGTGTCCTCCACCATCTTGAGCACGCGTGCCTCGAGAAGGCGATTGCGGGACAGCAACTCGTTCAGATTGCGAAAGACAAAGCGGTACTGCCAGTTCACCTCGAAGAGCGAGTGCAGGAAAAACCAGGCGTCTTCGACATGGGCAACGGCCGGAGCGGCATCGAGCACCGGCTCCAGCGCCTGCTCGTATTGGGCGAACAAGGCGTTGACCAGATCGTCCTTGGCCGGGAAGTGGTAGTACAGATTGCCCGGGCTGATTTTCAAATCGGCCGAAATCGCATTCGTGGAAACGCCCGGCTCGCCGAACCGGTTGAACAGCGCAAGGCTGCTTTCCAGAATGCGCTCGGCGGTGCGACGCGGGGTTTTTTTAGTTGCCATGCCTGCCTCCTTGCCCTCTTACTATCGGGGCTTATAGAGTGAAAACTCTAACTCTTCAATCGCCGTGTGCACAGTGGGTAATCGATGAGAGGCAAGGGCGCTTTCCGGGGCTAGGATGTGCCTTTGCTGTCGCTGCCGCGCGGCGAGCGTTTGGGAGGAGCAGCGCCGTCTCCCGCGTCCGATGCCTGACGGGCCTGCTGCAGTTCCTGGGTCAGTGCCTCGATCTGGTCCTGCAAACGTTGCAGATCCTGCGCGGTCGGAACCCCCAGCCGTTGCATGGCCTTGGCCACGCGCTGCTCGAACAATCCCTCCAGCTTGTCCAGCGGTTCCGCGGCGCGCGACGTCACGCGGCTGGCGAGGCTGTTGATCTGGGTGCTGGCGTCCTTCAACTGCTCCTGCGCCATGGCCTGAGCCTGCTTTTGCAGCGCCATGCCGTCCTGCACCAAGGAATGGAAGACCTTGCCTCCCTCCTGCTGCGCCTTGGAAAATGCGCCCAGGCCCGCCTGCCAGATCTGCTCGGCGGAGTCTTTCGCGAATTGCGGGAGTGGCTGCGTTGTTTTTTGCGCGTTATCTCCAGCGGGTGGCTTGCGATTCATGGAAACTCCTTTCTTCGCAGTCGTTGTCAAAAAGAGGGCGACGCCAGCGTGGAAATAACGTGGCGTGACAGCTTGTAGTCTAGGGTTTCCTGGGCTTTGGGAGATGTCCGGGTATGGATGGGATAATGGTGGGTTAGGTCTTACACCACTACGGACGCATTTCTCATGATTTTGGTAACTGGCGGCGCGGGCTTTATTGGCGCCAATTTCGTGCTGGACTGGCTGGCTGTCAATGACGAGCCGGTGGTCAATGTCGACAAACTCACCTACGCGGGCAATCTGCAGAACCTGAAAGCCATTCAGGGCGATGCACGGCATTTGTTCGTTCAAGGTGATATTGGCGATGCAGATTTGATGGCGCGTTTGCTCAAGGAGCACCAACCGCGCGCGATCGTGAATTTCGCAGCCGAATCGCACGTCGATCGCTCGATCCACGGCCCCGAAGATTTCATTCAGACCAATGTGGTCGGCACCTTCCGTATATTGGAAGCGGCGCGCCACTATTGGCAGGCCTTGCCAGAAGCAGAAAAGCGCGACTTCCGCTTTCTGCATGTCTCGACCGACGAGGTCTACGGATCGCTCGCACCGACCGACCCGGCCTTCGCCGAAGACCACAACTACGAGCCCAACAGCCCGTACTCGGCCAGCAAGGCGGCCAGCGACCACCTGGTACGCGCATGGCATCACACCTACGGCATGCCGGTGTTGACTACCAACTGCAGCAACAATTACGGCCCGTATCACTTTCCGGAAAAACTCATTCCGCTGATGATCGTGAACGCGTTGGCTGGCAAGCCCCTGCCGGTCTACGGCGACGGCATGCAGATTCGCGATTGGCTGTATGTGAAAGACCACTGCAGCGCGATTCGCCGTGTTCTCGTCGATGGCAAGCTGGGCGAGACCTACAACGTCGGCGGCTGGAACGAGAAGCCGAATATCGAGATCGTGCATCTCGTCTGTGGCCTGCTCGATGAGCTGCGTCCCCGTACAGACGGCAAGTCGTACAACGAGCAGATCACCTATGTTCAAGACCGCCCCGGTCACGATCGCCGCTACGCGATCGATGCCCGCAAGCTCGAGCGCGAACTGGGTTGGAAGCCTGCCGAAACCTTCGAGACCGGCATCCGCAAGACGGTGCAGTGGTATCTGGACAACGCGGACTGGGTCTCCGCCGTGCAGAACGGCGAGTACCGCGACTGGATCTCGCAGCAATACACGCCCTCCGACAAGGCCGAGGCATGAAGATTCTTCTGCTGGGCAAGGGCGGCCAGGTCGGTTGGGAGCTGCAGCGCAGCCTGAGCGTGCTCGGTCAGGTGACGGCGCTGGACTTTGACAGCAAAGACCATTGCGGCGATTTCTCCAACCCGCAAGGCGTGGCCGAGACCGTGCGTGCGCTGCGTCCCGATGTGATCGTGAATGCCGCGGCCCACACCGCGGTGGACAAGGCCGAAAGCGAACCCGAATTGGCCCGCTTGCTCAATGCGACCACTCCCGGTCTGGTGGCTGAGGAAGCCGCCAAGCTGGGTGCCTGGATGATCCACTACAGCACGGATTACGTGTTCGATGGATCCGGCGAGCAAGCGTGGAGCGAGGCCGATGCAACCGGACCGCTCTCGGTCTACGGCAGCACCAAACTCGAAGGCGAAGCGTTGATCCGTGCCAGTGGCGCGAAACATCTCATTCTGCGCACCAGCTGGGTCTATGCGGCCCGCGGTGGCAACTTCGCCAAGACGATGCTGCGCCTCGCCCAGGAGCGCGACCGCCTCACGGTGATCAACGACCAGTTTGGCGCCCCCACCGGTGCCGATCTGTTGGCCGATGTGACTGCGCATGCGATCCGCCATCTGCAGCACAAGCCCGAAGATGCGGGTCTGTACCACTGCGTTGCCGGCGGTACGACGACCTGGTGTGAGTACGCGAAATTCGTGATTTCCGAGGCGCAGAAGATCAAGCCGGAATTGCAGATCAAGGCAACCGAAGTGGCGCCTGTGCCCACCTCCGCGTTCCCCACGCCTGCACAGCGTCCCCACAACTCGCGCTTGGATACCTCCCGATTGCAATCGACGTTCGGGCTCACACTTCCGCATTGGGAGCATGGCGTCCAGCGCATGCTCACGGAAATTCTGTAAGCAAGCGACGTAGCGCAGCCAATCCAGAGCAGACAAAAACTCCCACCAGAAATGACCATGGCAAACGATATTCAACGCAAAGGCATCATCCTCGCCGGTGGCTCCGGCACCCGTCTGCACCCCGCCACGCTGGCGATCAGCAAGCAATTGCTGCCGGTGTACGACAAGCCGATGATCTATTACCCGCTGAGCACCTTGATGCTCGCCGGTATTCGCGACATTCTGATCATCAGCACCCCGCAGGACACGCCGCGCTTCGAGCAATTGCTCGGCGATGGCAGCCAGTGGGGCATTCGCCTGACTTATGAAGTGCAACCCAGTCCCGACGGTCTGGCGCAGGCATTCATCATTGGTGAGAAATTCCTGGATGGCGCTCCGAGCGCCTTGGTCCTGGGCGACAACATCTTCTACGGTCACGATTTCCATGATCTGCTCGGCAGCGCCCATCTGCGCACCGAGGGAGCCAGCGTGTTCGCCTACCACGTGCAGGATCCCGAGCGCTACGGCGTGGCCGAGTTCGATGCCAACGGCACCGTGCTGTCGCTCGAGGAAAAACCGGCGAAGCCGAAGTCCAACTATGCGGTCACCGGTCTGTACTTCTACGACGCACAGGTCGTGGAATTGGCCAAGGGCCTGAAGCCATCGCCGCGTGGCGAGCTCGAGATCACCGACCTGAACCGTCTGTATCTGGAGCGTGGCGAGTTGCACGTGGAAATCATGGGCCGCGGCTACGCATGGCTGGATACCGGCACGCACGAAAGCCTGCTGGAAGCCGGTCAGTTCATCTCCACCCTCGAGCACCGCCAGGGCTTGAAGATTGCATGCCCGGAAGAACTGGCATGGCGTCACAACTGGATCGATTCCGAACAGCTCGAACGCCTTGCCAAGCCACTCACCAAGAGTGGCTACGGCCAGTACCTGCTGCGCGTTCTGCGCGAAAAGATTTATTGAACTGAATAGAGGAATTGGCCCCGAGGGGCCAGTTGGAAACACATATGAAAGCAACCCGTCTCGCCATCCCCGAAGTGGTACTGATCGAGCCAAAGGTGTTTGGCGATGCGCGCGGTTTTTTCTTTGAAAGCTTCAATCAGAAAGCGTTCAACGAGGCGACCGGAACGGATCTCGATTTTGTTCAGGACAACCACAGCCGCAGCAGCAAGGGCGTGCTGCGCGGGCTGCACTACCAGATCAAGCAGGCGCAGGGGAAACTGGTGCGCGTGGTACGCGGTTCCGTCTTTGACGTGGCGGTCGACGTTCGCAAGAGCTCGCCCACCTTCGGCCAATGGGTGGGCGCGGAGCTGACCGAAGAGAACCAGCACCAGCTCTGGGTTCCACCAGGGTTCGCGCATGGCTTTGTGGTGCTCAGCGAGAGCGCCGACTTCCTCTACAAGACCACCGATTACTACGCGCCCGAGTACGAGCGCTGCATCGCGTGGAACGACGCGGACATCGGCGTCGATTGGCACTATGACGGCGTACCCAGCCTGTCGGCCAAGGACGCGCAGGGCGCAGCGTTCAAGAACGCGGAAGTGTTCGAGTAAGTAATAAGCAAGCGCAGACCCATCTGTTGCCGCTTCAAGCCGCTTTGGTAAGTGGCCTGAAGGCGGCTTGCAGGTGGAGTTTTACTTGCGCACGAACCACTGCAGGGTGTCGTAGAGCTTGTCGGCACCGTCGTTGGCGTTGTCGGGGGCAATATCAAAGTGCCGCTTGTCATCTGGCGCACGCAGACGCGCCGGGACGACCGAGAGGAAAAACGGGCTGACGAACTTCGCGCCCGCCTGGTAATGCTGCACAAACGCGTCGCGCGCGACTTCCGGTGTTTTGCCCTGCAGGGGATTGAACTCCGGAACGCCGTAGCCACGAATATGCTTTTTCTTCAGATACTCAAACGCAAACGGGCTGGCCCCGTATTGGTTGATGCCGTTGCGCCACGGCGTGGTGTTGGACACCGACTCGTCCGACGCGAACAGCACCGGATTCCAGGTGCCATTGGTCTCGGCAACGATCTGATGTGAATACAGAAGCTCGGCCGGGAGTCCCTCCGCACGCGCGACGCGGTAGAAATGCGACAGCATCTGATTCACCTGGTGCGCGCGAAACTGGTTCCACTCGCGGGCCATCGGGTTGTAGTACACGTCCTGGAGCGCCTTGGGCCGGTCCAGCCAGTGCTCTACGCCCGCGATCTGACTGGCTTCTTCCAATCCCGTGAGCCGCTCTGGGGCTGGCGCGGACGCGGTGGAGGACTGGTCCTTGGGCACGATCACAAATTCGCGCTCACCCAGGAGATAGGGCTTGCCGTTCGACTGGGCGACGATCTGCGCCACATGCTTGCCCACGGGCATCGCGCGGAAATCGATCATTCCGCGAAATCCGGTGTTCGGCGAGGTCACCTCGCTCTTGGCGCGGTAGACATCCATGCGTCCGAGTCCCTGATCGACCGGGCCGCGCAACTTGCCATCCACGTAGAGCGAAATTTTCTGAATTTTCTGATTCGGGTCCCAGAGCCAGCCGAACATCGGCAGGTTACCGGCCGCGTACGCGTCGTAATGCTGGGCAAAGGAGTCGAGCGCGGTCTTGCGGATGTCGCGAGACGGGGCCTCGATGTCGGCGAAGCTGGCAAAGCGGAATCCCAGTTTCTGGTTCAGGCGCTCGACAGTGTCGTATTTGTGCTTCAGCCAGTCGCGGAACTCCTGTTGGGACGCGGCGCTGTAGTCGGTGACCTTGATGTCGTCGAATTCGCCCACGCCGTTCTCGAAATCCGGATACATGTGGTGCAACTCGCCCGCAAGGGTGACGGCCACAATGTGGGAGCGCGTCTTCTCGTCCAGCGCCTTCAATTGCTTTGCGACCGCGCGCAAGGCACCAAAGCGATAGTGGTTGACGGGGATGGTTTCGTCGGTTCGGAGGGTGAACGGGATAATCCCGTGGCCGATATAGCGGCTTGTGGGCACCGGTCCGGTGGAGAACGACAACAGGTTTTGCGGGTCCTGCGCCAGTTCCTGCGAGAGGCGGGAGCTGCTGTCGTAGTGGTCGCCCATCAGGTAGACCACCACGGGCCGTCCAATGACCGAGATCACGCGCAGGTATTTGTCGATCTTGGCGGGGCTGATTTCCCAGCGCCCGTCGCGCTGCTCGTACAGCTCCAGCAGGGGAACCAACAAGGTGTAGCCGAGTTGGACCTTGCCGGACGGGCCGCCCGGCTCCAGTTGGTTCAGCAGGTTCGTGGCCGCCAGGTCATTGTTTTGCCCGTTTTTTGCGCACCACTCTTCGATCTGCTCCAGCGTCTTCAGCTCGGTGTTCTCGTTCCCCGCGTTGCATAGCAAGATGCCGGAGACGATGGGTGTGATCATCAGTGGAGCGCGTGGCATGAGCCCGTCGCGCACCACCTGGGCACCGGCGGGAGTGGCTATCAGCGCCAAAGTGGCAATCAACGCTCCCATATTTCCCCTAAATCGCTGTTGGGGTGACAGTGTCAGTGCTGACAGCATGAGTTTCTTGTCCGGATTTATTGTCGACTTGCCGAAGGCATGATCGGTATGATGGCGGGTTATGCCGCAGAGGCGCGGCTTGGCTTTTGAAGCTTCCTGCGAGGGTTTGAGCTCTTATTTTTCATGATGACACAACTAGCAGAGTCCCCAGATCCCATTCTTATAGATCCGCCAGCGTCCGGACGGTTGCGTCTGGGCGAGATGTTGGTGGCCGCAGGAAAGCTCAATCACCGCGATCTGGACCGTGCCCTGACCGCGCAGCGCGAGCTGGGCGGGATGCTGGGCAAGGTGCTGGTTCAGCTCGGCGTCGTGTCCGAACTGGACATCAGCCAGGCGCTCTCCAAGCAGTTGAAAGTGCCGTTCATCACGGCAGAAGAATTCCCCACCCTTACCCCTGAAGTCGAAGGGTTGCTGCCCGATTTTCTGTTCGGCCACAACGTCTATCCGCTGCGCGTGGAAGAGGGTGTGCTGGACGTGGCGATGGCGGTGCCGCAGGACGAGTTTGTCCTCAAGGCGCTGAACATGGTCTCCGGCCTCGAAATTCGCCCCTTCATCGCCAACGAATCCGATATCGAACGCGCCTTGGCGCAGCCTTCTCAGGAAGCGATCGAGGGCGATGAGTTCGGCATGGACGGCGATGCCGGCGATTTCGTCGAGCATTTGAAGGATCTGGCCAGTGAAGCGCCGGTGATCCGCCTGGTGAACGCCATCGTCGGTCGTGTGATCGACATGCGCGCCTCGGATATTCACCTGGAGCCCTTCGACGATGGCATGCATGTGCGCTATCGCGTGGACGGCGTGATTCACTCGTCGGAGATCGTTCCCCCCAAACACAGCGCGGCCGTGGGCTCGCGCGTCAAACTGCTGGCGCATCTGGACATCGCAGAGCGCCGCTTGCCGCAGGACGGCCGTATCAAGACCCGCGTCAAGGG
>CALMCS010000773.1 GCA_937862875.1 uncultured Comamonadaceae bacterium | reverse complement strand
TGATTGCCTTGCTCGGCCCATCGGGCTGCGGCAAGACCACGCTGCTGCGCATCATTGCCGGCCTGGAAACGGCCGATGTTGGCACCATCCATTTCAGCGGCGAAGACACGACCGACGTGCATGTGCGCGAGCGCAATGTCGGCTTCGTGTTCCAGCACTACGCGCTGTTTCGCCACATGACGGTGTTTGAGAACGTCGCCTTCGGCCTGCGCGTCAAGCCCCGCAAGGAACGCCCAAGCGAAGCGCAGATCCGCGAGAAGGTGATGAGCCTGCTCAAGCTGGTGCAGCTCGACTGGATCGCCGATCGCTATCCATCGCAGCTCTCGGGTGGTCAGCGCCAACGGATCGCGCTGGCGCGCGCTCTGGCGGTCGAGCCCAAGGTGTTGCTGCTCGACGAGCCCTTCGGCGCGCTCGACGCCAAGGTGCGCAAGGAACTGCGCCGCTGGTTGCGCCGTCTGCATGACGAATTGCACGTCACCTCGATTTTCGTGACCCACGATCAGGAAGAGGCGCTCGAGGTGGCCGACCGCGTGGTGGTCATCAACAAGGGCAAGATCGAGCAGCAAGGCTCGCCGCAGGAAGTGTGGGACAACCCGGCCAGCCCGTTTGTCTACGGCTTCCTGGGCGACGTCAACCTGTTCAAGGGCCGCGCGAGCGATGGCCGCGTCTATCTGGACGACGGCATGCAAATCGACAGCCCGGAAGCCAAGAATGCCCACGAAACCAAGGCCTTTGCCTTCGTTCGTCCGCATGATCTTGATGTAGAACGATATTCTCCCGGTCAGGCACTGGACGCACAGGGGCGTCCTCGGGGTATCGTTGTGCAGTTGTCGCGCGCAATTGTGGTCGGACCGATCGCACGGTTGGAACTTATCCCGGAATCCGATAACCAATCCGCTGACAATACGGACTCGGAATCGCTGATTGAGGCGCAAATTCCGGCGCAGCAATACCGTGAAATGGGGCTGCGCGAAGGCGAGACGCTGGTGGTGACACCGCGCCACGCCAAGGTGTTCTTGGATCAAGCTGCTGGGATTTGAGGCGCGTTTTTCATAGGGAGAAACGGGTTCTGGAGTCCGGCTCCCAAAGGAAAATAAAGTGGATTCTCATTGGATTTCAAAGGCACCGCGCCAGATTCTCGGCCTGATCTGCCTGGCCTGTATCGCCATGCTGGGCTTTGGCATGTACTTGCAATACTCGGTGGGGCTTGAGCCATGCCCGATGTGTATCGTGCAGCGCTATGCATTGATTCTGGTGGCGGTGTTCACGGGCCTTGGCGCACTGCGCGGCAATGCCGGCTGGTGGAAGACCTTCGGCTTTCTGGCGCTGCTTTCCGCAGGTTTCGGTGCATTCGTCGCCGCGCGCCAAAGCTTTCTGCAGTGGTATCCACCAGAGTTCGCGACCTGCGGCCGCGACTTCTACGGCATGATCGAAAACTATCCTATCAGCCGTGCCGTTCCGATGATTTTCCGCGGCTCGGGTGACTGCACGGCCATCGACTGGACCTTCCTGGGTGGCTCGATTGCCAACTGGTCGTTCGTCGGCTTTGTTGTGATGGCTATCGCTCTCCTGGTCGCCATGCTGCGCGGCGGACGGCGCTGAACGGCGCTGAACGATTCAGCCTGACTTTTGCTTCCTGGATAATCAATCAACCCCGGCGCGCATCGCGTGACCGGGGTTGTTTTGTTCTGGTTTCGGCCCGTGTGGGCCGTTTGATTCGATTTGATGTGATGTGAGATGGGGAAAGATATGCAAAGGCGCAATCTGCTGTTGGCAACCACCTATGGATCGGCCGCATTGGCTTTGACCGGGTGCGGCGGGATGGTGAAGAAGTACACCGGGCTCGGTGGCGCAAGCGAAGCCAAGGGCGACAACTGGCAACAGCGCTTGACCGCGCTGGAGGCCGGCTCCGGCGGTCGATTGGGCCTGTCGGTACAGATTCTGGGCAGCAACCGCACCCTCGCGTACCGCGAAGATGAGCTGTTCCCCATGTGCAGCACCTTCAAGACGCTGCTCGCGGCGCGCATCCTGCACCTCTCGCAGCTCGGCGAGTTCCCGCTCGAGCAGTCCATGCTCTACGAGAAAAAAGAACTGGTCGCGTATTCCCCCGTCACCGAAAAACACGCCGATGCCGAAGGCATGACCGTGCGCGCATTGAGCGAAGCGGCCGTGGTCGTGAGCGACAACACCGCCGCCAATCTGCTGCTGAGCCTGCAGGGCGGCCCGGCAGGACTGACCCGCTGGCTGCGTACGCTGGGCGACATGAAAACACGCCTCGATCGCACAGAAACCGATCTCAACACCGCCATTGCAGGCGACCCGCGCGACACCACCACACCGCGCTCGATGTCGCGCACGGTGCTCGGCCTGCTGACCGACAAGCAAGGCCCGCTCAACGCCGCCAGCCAAACCCAGCTGCGCGAATGGATGCTGGCCAGCCGCACGGGCGACAAGCGCCTGCGCGTGGGCATGCCCAAGGACTGGATCGTCGGTGGCAAGACCGGCTCCGGCGACAACGGCACGACCAATGAAGTCAGCATGGTCTGGAGCAGCAAGGACGCCGCCCCCATGCTGGTGAGCGCCTACCTGACCGGCGCGGTGAAGGCGGAGTCGGCGGGCCGTGAAACGGTACTGGCCGAAGTAGGCCGCGTGGTCGCTGATTGGTACAGCTCCAAAACCTGACGCTGACGCTGACGCATCAATATATCTGTCGCCCCCTGTGCCTCACACGGGGCTGGGCGACAGCTCGGTGTAGAACGCTGTAGGGCCCACGCTGCCGGGGACCCAGGCCGGGTAGGGCTCCATCACCTCGGCATACAGCGCGGAATCCATCCAGCGCTGCAACCAGCTCTGCAGATGCGGCCAGGGCTTTGCCGCCCACACCTCTTTGTCGATATGCGCGAACTGCCGCACAAACGGGCGCAGCGCCATATCGGCCAGGCTGGGATTCAAGCCAAACAGATAGCCGGTGGCTGCCAGTTGCTCATTCAACCCGCCAAGCCAGGCATCGGCATCCCGAGCCGCGCTGCTCACCTCATCGGCGCTGTAGCGGTCCGGATACTTGCTGCGATCGAGCGCGGGCTTGAAGAACTGATCGTTCTGCCCGATCAAGGCCAGCATCTCCTGCTCGTTGCCCTCGGTAGGCAGCAGCCAACCATCCGCATCGCTGGTGCGCAGGGCATGCAGCATGATCTCCAGACTCTGCTCGATGACCGTGGTGCCATCCGCCAACACCAGCACCGGCACCGTTCCCTTGGGCGACACCTCCAGCATCGCCTGCGGCTTGTCCCGCAGTTTGATCTCGCGAAGCTCGCAATGCAGCGCCGAATAGGCCAAGGCCAATCGCGCCCGAATGGCATAGGGGCAGCGGCGGAAAGAATAGAGAACGGGGAGCGAGGAACTGGAATTCATGCACTGAAAAAAGTAATGACGACCCGATGGAGGTCGTCAAGAGTCAATCAATAAACCAATCAACGAGTCAGTCAGTCCATCAATCAAGAGACGACGGCAACCACACCGATTTCAACGGTGAAGGCAGGGCGTGCCAATGCGGACTCCACGCAAGCGCGAGCAGGCGCGTGGCCTTGTGGAACCCAAGCATCCCACACCGAATTCATCTGCTCGAAGGTCGTGTGACCGGCCAACCAGATCGTAGCTTGCACGATCTTGGTCTTGTCCGCACCGGCCTCGGCCAGCAGCGCGTCGATCTTGTCAAGAATTTCCTGGGTCTGACCGGCGACGTCCTTGGTGGTGTCGGAGGCGACCTGACCGGCCAGGAAGACGAAACCGTTGGCGATGACGGCTTGGCTCATGCGGGCGTTGGTGTGAAGGCGTTGAATGCTCATGGCGTGGTCCTGCGGAAGCTGAAAAAATGGAAAGAGAAAAAGGGGATCGTAACCCGCTGGCACCGCGCCGTTGCGCCTCTGGGGCGGGGGCATTCATCGAGACGAAAAAAAACCGGCCCAAGGAGCCGGTCTTTTTATTGGCAATCAGTTACCCGATTCAGTAGCGGCCGCCACCGT
This sequence comes from uncultured Comamonadaceae bacterium, assembly GCA_937862875.1. GTDB lineage: Bacteria > Pseudomonadota > Gammaproteobacteria > Burkholderiales > Burkholderiaceae_C > Diaphorobacter_A. The sequence continues at coordinate 5,443 of CALMCS010000773.1, read as the reverse complement.
GGCCGCCATTGCCGTAGCCCACATCCGAGCGCTTGCTGGAGGTGTAGCCAGAATCGCCGTAGCCGCCGCCGGAGCCGCGACCTTCTTCACGAGGACGGGCCAGGTTCACGACGATCGAGCGACCATCGACAGACATGCCGTTCAGACCGGTGATGGCAGCTTGTGCGCCTTCAGCAGACGACATTTCGACAAAACCGAAGCCCTTGGAGCGGCCGGTTTCGCGGTCCATCATGACCTTGGCGGAGGTCACGCTGCCAAATTCGGAAAAATTGCTTTCCAAGGCGGAATCGTTAACAGAGTAGGGCAAGTTGCCCACGTAGATTTTGCTGCTCATGGCAGAGCCCTTTTAATGATGGCGTGCACGGGATAGCACACCGTTGAAATTGGAGCGTACGGATAAATAGTCCGCAGCGAGAGAAAGACGTGCACTGATGAGTCGGGTGAGAATCAGCAAGACTTCAGCACGAAGGTGGATGCACCATGCACGTTTGGAGCCAGCCCTGCGTGACCGCGAAGATCCGGGCGCCCTGGCTCGATGCAAAGGTTTTGTCAAAACGAAATACACGGCAGTAGGTGCCGTTGCTGTGGGATCGATGGATCGCAAAGGAGGCGCGAAAGCGTCCACAGTCGGTTTGATGTGTCGAGGGCGAAACGACGTACTGGCCCATGGGAATAGCTATCTGTGAAATCTGAATCATTCAAGAACGCAGGTTTGTCTCAACCCGCGTGAGCTTTAAGGAACTCGGTTGGCTGCTGCTCTACAAACCAACTGCACGACAAAGGTCGCAAAAGACACCTGCAAATCGGGGCTTGTTTTGCCTCGGAGCCGGTGTTGTGGTCAGCACTCGAATCATGAGCCGCCGTGACAACAGCTGTCATCATACTCGGAATCGTATTTGATTGGCAATTAATATTCTCGCGGCGCCATAAAACTGCCTTCCGATGAGTTTTGCACGACCTGTCGTGAGCTGCCTGCCAATGTGATTCGGGCATGGGCACCACCTTGATCGACCAACTGCAGTAGCAGGCGATTCACAACACCAGCCGTTATTCATTCAACGAACATGCGGCGAGGGGCGTTACTTCCCGCCACCTCGTGTTTGGGTCGCCGTCTCTCCAAAGGCCTTGCGGTACGCGCGCGAGAATTCGCCGAGGTGCGTAAAGCCAAAACGCAAAGCGGTTTCACTGATGGAGCGAGCCTCGCCAGCCTGCAGGGCATGTCTGATGGCTTGCAGGCGCTGTGCTCGCAGCCACTGCAGCGGTGGCAGTCCGCACTCATCGCTGAAAAGCGCTTGCAGGTGTCGCACGGACAGGCCGCAATGGCTGGCCACCATTCCCACCGGAATGGACTCGCCCATGTGATCCAGCATATAGGTTTGTGCACGACGGACCGACGCAGGGATGGAGGGCGCGGGTGCGGGCCATAACTGTGCCGCCATGTTGTGCGGTTGATGCAAAAGCAGCGTGGTGGCCAACAGCATTTCGGTTTCTGCGAGCAGGGCTGTCTGGGTGTTCCTGTGCACATCACCAGTTGCATGACCAAATGCATGGTCAGAGGCATGACCAGAAACAGTACACCGGGCAACCCATTGGAGCATGGGCATCAGTGCCTGCCATCCTGCCGTCTGTGGATGAACCGCTGTCTCAAAGCAGATGAAGGGAGCTTCATCTTGAGAGGTCAATCGTCGCCAGGCTTCATCGATGGCCTTGCATTCGAGGCGCAGCAGGATTTGCTCGTAGTCGGCGCTTGCGGTGAAGTAAAAGCGCTTGCCGGGGCTGAGGATCACCGCGGATTTGGGTGACACGTCAAAGCTGCTTTCGCCGAACTGAAACACTGCATTTCCCCGCGTTGGCAGCACTATCAGGTAGTACCCATCCAGGGTTCCGCTGTGAGGGTCGACGCTGATGTCGGCTCCGTAACCATGTCGCATCCGGATCAGCGACATAGCGCCGCAGGACAGCAGTTCCAGCCGGCTGTGAATGACCTGGCCACGCACGACCCGCAGGCTGTAGGGGCTGAGCACATTTCCAATCCGATGCTGAGCCTCTTCAAGGTCCGAGGTGTTAATCAATCGGTGTCTGTCGAACGGGATATGGGCGAACAAGGACTCGAGCATGGGGCTCCTCAGGGCGCGGCGCGCTGCGTGTGATGGCCGATCTGCCTGCTCAGATTTTTTTTCTCAATCTGCATACGACGGCGTGTTCCCGATAGGAGCAACGCAAAACCGATAGACCGCATTGGCACGTAACAAGAAAATTGCAATTGAAACGAGAGTTTATAGCGGCCTCAAAGAAATATTCGAATGCGGGGCGCACCAGAGACAGAGACAGATACAGCAAGCCTTCGACCGACACCTCAGCGTTATTTCAATCCTATGCATTTTTTCCCCGAACCTTCATTGTCTTTCCGCCTACTGATGAGGAAGTGGCTACAGGCGCTTGCGCTGCTGTTGGCGCTTGGCACGCCCAGCCTGCATGCCGCGACAGCCTTGCTGCTGAGTACCGATGAGAGCGGGAATTCCGACACCAATGCCTATGTGAGCGCGGCGCTGGACGCATTGAACACGGCGCTTGGGCCCTCCAAGGTGATGGACAAGCGCGGCGCGCTCAGCAACTCTGCGGCCGTCGGTCTGAGCGATGCGGATTTCCAGGGGCAGAACGTCGTCTTGCTGGTCACGGGGTACGAGCCGATGGACGCGGCGCGCTGGGCCGTGGTGAAGAACCAGCTGTTCACCAATCCTGACGCCATCTTTCTGTTTTTTGTGGACGGTTGCTGCAGCAGTGCCAGCAACATGGAGGAGGTGACCAAAGCGCTCGATGCGGCAACGGGCCTGGGGCTGACGACGCAGCGCTACGCCAATTTGTTTTACGGTGCATCCCAGCTCAATCGCAACAGCCCCTACAGCGGCGACTTCGAGAGCCAGCCTTTCATCTCGGGCCTGGACGCCGCGTTGATTTCCAATGTTCCATCGGAGCTCGCCCTGTATCTGCCACCCGATGCCAGCACGTTCACTCCCAGCGCTGGAGCGCGCGTGGACACATTGGGCTTCCTCGTGCCCAAGGCACTCAATCACGGTGGACAGGGCGCTTGCGCCTTCGTTCTGGCGGACTCGAACGCGCTGGGCAACGATGCGACGCTGATGGTGGGCAATTTCGTGCGCGCTGCGCTCAATCCAACGGGCGCTTGCCAGCTCAGCTTCCCCAGTGTGGATCTCTCCGTCTCGCTGGCACCGACATTTTCCGCGCCCGTGAACACGACGCTGACACTGCCGGTTGAAGTCACCAATGTGGGGGGAGCGCAAGCCGCAGGAGGAACCGTGCGGATCGGATTGCCGATGGGAGTGCGTGTGGTGCAGGGCGGTCTGCCTTCCCAATGCAGTCAGTTGTCCGGGACGCAGGACGACGAACCAGAGGAGCTGCAGTGCAGCCTTGCAACGCTGGCCCCTCAGGCCTCTGCAACCATTGCGCTACCCGTGGTGGGCCAGGAGGTGGGTACATTCACGCTGCAACTGGAGGTTGAGGCGCTGGAAGTGGATGTCGACCTGGCCAACAATCGCGCGGTCAGTCGCATTGTGATCGGCAGCGCCGTTGTGGCGTCCTCTCATCCCGTGCCGGTCAATGGACTGTGGTTTCTGCTGGGTTTGTCGAGCCTGGTGATCTGGGGAACAACGCGCTTGCAAGCGCGAGCCCGGCGAGACAAACAGTAAGTAAGTAGGTGCGAGAGGCCGGCCTCCAGTGGGGGCTGGATTTCATCGTCGGCTACGTCAACCTGATTCGTTGGCGCCTCGAACATGCTGGGCGGCTCTTGCCCGATACGCCAGCCAAGCACTGCGTCGTTTCTGGATCCGCTCCAGCGTCCGAGGCCATTCTTGATGGGCGAAGCGGTCGCCCGCATAGTTCACCGCCTCATCGGGTACGGACGCAAGTGCGTCCATCGAGAACTCGAGAAAACAGTATTTGCCCGACTTGAACTCGACCAACTCGGCGATGAAGCGGCAAGCCTTTGCCACTTCGTCGGGAGCTTGTTTTTGCACGACCATGTCTTTCAAGTACGCCTTGGTGATATCCACCATCCATCTGGCTTGAGCAGGCCCGTTTCCCATGCGCTTGGACTGCAACAGTTCCAGGTTCGCCAAGCGGCTGTGCAAGCAAAGCAAAGGATGCAGCACGTCGATCGTGCAGCCATTGAGCTGCAAACGAACGGCCAGCCGGCGCACTTGTTCCACGGTAGGCCCTGCGATGGTTCGCAGGAAATCCATCAGCAAGACCCTCTGGCCTCGCGTGATGTAGGCGATGGCGGAGCTGGGTGTCGCATCGAAGTCCTCCGCAAAATGCAGATCGACCTTGGCCGCGCCAGACAGCTGATCACACAGCCATTTGGCATCCAGTTTCCCGCCCAGCCAATCGGTATCCTCCGTCAGGGCAATGCCTTGGCCCTGGGGAGAGGGGACGCCAAAAATCACACTCCAGACCTCGACCGCCTGGCCACCCACGAGGATCAAACGGCCAGGATCAGTGGAGATTTTCTGGATGACAAACTGAAAATCGTCCGGCGTGAACTTGTCGATTCGACGCACGGACGGCGCGCTGGGACGCATGGGTCACTACAGCTTGGGCCAGCTCAAGACACGCGCCTCGACATTCAGGGGTACGAAGCCTGCGAGCTGGCGTGCATCGGCCATCTGAACAACGGCGGAATCCGAGGAGGACGCGGCTTCGCTGCGAGCCATGTGCTTCAAAGCCGCCAGCCTGTAATGGTCAGGCGCATGTTTGAGACTCTTCTTCCGAGGGGGGAGAGGGTTCTGCTTCATGGTCGTTCCAGAGAGGGGGAAGAAAGTGACGTTGCAAAGCACGGCTGAAAATGGTTTTCAGCCGCGAAATTATTATGCCATCAAATTGCTTCTAATCGCTCATTCGACTCGCTATGGAGAGCGGGTGAGAGTTCTCTAACTATTCGGAACATAATCCGCCGAAAAGTCAATCTCCGCAGTCGTCCATTTATTTCCATCAAAATGAACGAACCATCTTCCGTCATAACCCCAAGTGCCCAGACCCACCAATCCGGCGCTGGTGATGCGGAGCCTAGAAATAATTGCGGGTGCGCCCATATCCACGGGGATAATATGGTCGCCCTCAATGCAGAATAATCCGCTTAAACTTGCAGAGACATAGATAATGCCCTGATACTCAATCACGTCGAATGTTTTCGGCATGGAGCCATCCTCCATGGTCAGCATGGACCATTTTTCGGCACCATCCCATTGCCATAGATAATCGCCCGTAATATAAATTTCTGAACGACTGCGACACCATACACCGCTTAGTCGGGCATCATTGGGAGGTGTGATATTCTTCCATGTATCCCCTTCAAACTTGGCAATGCAGCCATCGCCGCCGACGGCTAACACACACGATTTTCCAATGCCATGTATGCCCTCTACCG
>CALMCS010000772.1 GCA_937862875.1 uncultured Comamonadaceae bacterium | reverse complement strand
AGCCGCAAGATCGCCATGAGCCGTCTTGGCAACCCCCTGCGCGTGGCTGGCACGATTGAGCTCGGTGGCTTTGACTTGTCGCTCGACAGCCCCACAGCCCGCGCCCGTTGCCAGATGCTGACCCAGCGCGTGGAAGAGTTGATGCCCGGTGTCTGCGACACCCGCTTGCCCGAAGAAGGCGGCAACCCGCAATTCTGGTGCGGTCTGCGCCCTGCCACGCCGACCAATATTCCATTTATCGGATCCACCCAGGCCAAAGGCATCTGGGTCAACGCCGGCCACGGCACTTTGGGCTGGACGCATGGCGCTGGCTCGGGCAAGGCACTGGCAGCGCTGATCAGCGGCGAACAACCGGCGCTTGCCTTTGGCTTTGCCGGCAACACGCGGCCACGCCCGCTGCGCAGCACCACGGCAGTGACGGCCTGAACGCAGTCTGGATCTTGAAAGGCGCCTCTTGCAGGCGCTTTTTTCATGCTCGCGCAGCTTTGATTTGACACAAACGATAAACACATTCAAGGGAAAACCCTTGGCTAATGAGGTTGACGCAGGCCTTGCTCCGCATTAATAATTACCATGTTAACTAAATACACATTATGCAAACTCAGCCCTTCCTTCTTGCCGATGGTCTGGCCCTGGCCACCGTCTATGGCGTGCTGCTCAACGATCGAGCCACCGTCACGCGCCTGTCGCCCCAGTTCGATAGCGCCCCCTACAAAGCCGCGCCCAAGGCACCGGTTCTCTATATCAAGCCGCGCAACACCTTTGCCGCCGCAGACGCTGCGGTTGCCGTGCCTGCTGAACCCGGCGAGGTGCGCCTGGACGCCACGATTGGCCTGGTGATTGGCAAGAGCGCCACCCGCGTCTCGGCGGACGATGCCTTGAGCCATGTGGCGGGCTTTGTGGTCGTCAGCGATGTGACGCTGCCGCACGAAAACTACTACCGCCCGGCGATTCGCCAGCGCGACCGTGATGGGTTTTGCCCTATCAGCCGCTTGTTCAACGACGAAGCCGGCTTTGACCTCGACAACGCCACGCTGAGCATTCTGATCAACGGCGAGCGTGCTTATGAGCGCAGTTTTGCCAACCTGGTGCGCCCGGCTTCGCAGCTGATTGCCGATGTCTCCGAATTCATGACACTGGCCGTAGGCGATGTGCTGCTGCTGGGCCCCGGCGAAGGCTCGCCGATTGCCCGTCCCGGTGATTCGGTGCTGATCAAGGTACCTGGACTCGGTGAGTTGAAGCACACCGTTGTGCAAGAAAAGCTGCAGGGAGAGCAAGCATGAAGTACGGACGCGTCATTTTTGAAGGCCAGACGCTCAAGGTCACCGAAGCCGCTGACGGCGCAGTGCAGTTGCCCGACGGCCGCACCGTGGCCGAGACCGATGTGCAGTGGCTGACGCCCATGGAGTTCGGCACCATCTTTGCGCTGGGCCTGAACTACGCCGACCACGCCAAGGAAATTGCCTTTAACAAGGCGCCTGAAGAGCCGCTGGTCTTCCTCAAAGGCCCGAACGCCTTGAACGCGCACCGCAGCTACACCCGCCGCCCCAGCGACGTGACGTACATGCACTTTGAGTGCGAACTGGGCGTGGTGATTGGCAAGACCTGCCGCAATGTGGCCAAGGAAGACGCATACAGCGTGGTCTCGGGCTATGTGACCGCCAATGACTACGCCATTCGCGACTATCTGGAAAACTTCTACCGCCCCAACCTGCGCGTGAAAAACCGCGATGGCGCCACGCCCGTGGGCCCCTGGTTTGTCGATGCGGCCGACATTGCCGATCCCATGAATCTGCGCCTGCGCAGCTGGGTCAATGGCGAGCTCAAGCAAGACGGCAATACCGGCGACATGGTGCACAGCATCCCTTCGCTGATTGCGCATTTGTCGAGCTTTATGACGCTCAACCCCGGCGATCTGATTTTGACAGGCACGCCTGATGGCGTGGCCGATTCCAAGGTGGGCGATGAGATCGTCACCGAAATCGAAGGCGTTGGACGCCTGGTGAACTTCATGGGCGGCGACGAGCTGCTGGCCCAGGCTCAATAATTTCAGGAGAACAACTCATGCGCATCGACCACCTGATCAACGGCAAATCCGTTGCTGGCAAAGACTATTTCGAAACCGTCAATCCCGCCACGCAAGACGTGCTGGCCGAAGTCGCCTCGGGCGATGCGGCGGACGTGGATGCGGCTGTTTCCGCAGCCAAGGAAGCTTTCCCCAAATGGGCAAATACGCCCGCCGTCGAGCGCGCCCAGCTGGTGCGCAAGCTGGGCGATCTGATTGCCACGCATCTGCCCGAAAGC
>CALMCS010000771.1 GCA_937862875.1 uncultured Comamonadaceae bacterium | reverse complement strand
CCCTTGATCAGCAGCACCAGGCCCAGCGCGTTCTCGGTCAGTATCTCCCACATGAAGTCAAAGCGGGCCTGGCCGGGCGTCCCGTACAGCCGCACGCGGTCACCGCTGGCGAGGTTCATCACGCCGTAGTCCATGGCCACCGTGGTCCTGGCCTTGAGGTTCTTGACCTCGTCGGATGCGCTGGCTTCCGTGGACACGACTTCGATGTCCGACAGCGCCTTCACCGCCTGTGTCTTGCCGGCGCCCACGGGGCCCGCGAAGACGATCTTGTAGATGGATGCCATGGGTGTGAACGGTAAGTCTCAGAAAAGCTTGCCCAGCAGCGAGCGCAGGAAGCTGCGCGGCGGCGCCGGCTTGCGCGGGGCCGCGGGCTGCGTGAACGTTGGGGACGCGCTAGCCGCCGGCAGCACCGTGGCGCAACCCGACAGCACGGCGCAGGCGGCGAACAGCACCACCAGTGCCGGATCGTGCTGCGCAAAGGTCCGCTGCAGGCTGCTCAGCCGCTGCGGCCCGCGTTGCGACAGCAGCGCCAGCTGGATGAACAGATCGGGCGCAGCGGGCAGGCGCGTGAAGTTGGGAAACTGCTGCAATTGGAAGTGCAGGTCGCCCGCGAGGGGCAGCGGCTCGTCGGCCAGCGTGTGGTAGGCCAGGGCCCAGAGGAAGGCGTCCAGGGGGCGCCTGCCGTCCTGGCGGCGGCCAAACAGGCGCTCGGCGCGCATGCGGGCCTGGCTGCTGTCAAGCGCCGTGATTTCAATGATGCTCTGCATCGCGGGGTGGCGCATGAGCCGCTCGCGCATGCCCGTGGAGATATTGGATGCCACCCAGCCTTCGGCCGGATGCAGCACCCCGCCCGAATGGCCGCCGATCCTGAACTCGTGCGGCGTGCCCTTCATCGCCAGGCCCGCCACCAGATTGAGATAGGGATTGGCGCCAACCGCGGGACAGGCGTCGCGCAGTTGCTCCCACGCGCTTTCGGTGAGGCCGCCTGTGGCCGCGGTGCTGGCCGCCTGTCCGGACGGGGTGAGTGGGGTGAGGGGGGCGTGGACAGCATCGCGCAGCGTGGCCAGGGCGTCGCGCAGGGCCGCGGCGCTCAGCGGTTTCTGCAGCACCAGCCGGTTTTTTCCGGCCAGGGGCTTGAACGCGCCCACCCAGCCGCCGCCGCTGCCGCCTGGCGCCAGCAGCAGCGCCTTGCAGGGGCCGAGCATGTGGTCTTGCAACTGCTCCTGGCGCGTGCGCGACCATTGGGCCAGCCCCAGCCCGTTCAGGTCAACGATGCAGATGTCGTTGGGACCAAAGCCGCCCCGCAGCGAGCCGCCGAAGGCCTGTCCCTGCGTGTGCCTGCACACGGTGGCCCCGGGCATGAGCGTGGTGGCCAGGGTTTCGATGACGTGCGCGGAGGCATCCGACAGTCCGGTCAGCAGAACTTTCATGCAGCTAGCACCCATTCTTGCAATTGCAGATAGGCGCCGGACCAGCCGGGGGGCAGGCCGGCCGCCTCGCGCAGCAGGGCGCGCCGCGCCAGGGCGAAGGCGAGGGTGTCGCCGCACACCAGGCAATGCGTGAGAAATGCCTGCTGCGCCGGCTCGTCGCCGATGCGCCAGGCGTCAACGGCGGCAGTGGCCAGCCCCTGGGCATCGTCGCTGCTGCAGCGCATGGCGCGCCGCGGCATGTCCAGCGATGCCGTGGCCAACACGCTCCAGCGCGTGGCCATGCGGCTGCACAGGGGGAAGGGGGTGCGCGCGGTGAATTCGCCGAACAGGCGCGCGACCCAAGGGCTCAACCGCCCGCGCACTGCGCGCAGGGCGGCCTGCCTTTCAGTAGCGGTAGCGCTGCGGCAGCCCATGAAAAGGTCGGCCAGCGCACCCTGGACGGGCTCCGAGCCGGGCAGGCCCAGCGCGGCGTCCAGACGCGCCAAGTGCGCCGGCAGATCGGCCGGATGCTGCAGCACCCGCCGTGCACCGGCACGAAAGCGCTGGCGCGCCACCATGGCGTCTGCGGCTGCCATCTGCTAGTCCAGCAGGGTGTCCATCAGGTCCGCCATGAATTCGGCGTCTTCCTGTGGCATGGCTGCAAACCCGCCCGGAATGCCCAGGGCTTGCAGCACTTCCTGGTCGTTGGGCTGTTGGCCCACGCCGATCAGCGCCGTGCGAAAGGCCTCCATGTGGGGCTGGATGCGCTGGTGCGCCAACAGCACGTGGGTGATGTTGCCAATGGCACTTTCGATCACCACGGACAACTGGCTGCGCGTGATCCTGGAGAGGGAGTGGAATGTCTCGGCCAGGAAGAACGATGCGTCGACCTCCCCCTTCATGGCCAGGCGCGCGGCGGCCTGGTAGGTGTCCACCGGCACCCACTGCACGTCGGCTTCGGTCAGGTCGGCGGGCTCCAACAGGCGCAGGCCGATCAGCTTGACGTCGCGGTTGTTGGTGAGCGCAATGCGTGCGCCGGGGCGCAGGTCCTCCACGCGCTGCACGGCAGAGCCAGCCGCGGTGGCGATCACCATTTCATCGGGTTTGCCCACAGGCGCGGCCATGGAGCAAAAACCCAGTTCGCGCATCAGGGTGGCTGCATCGAAGGGGTTGGCATAGATGACATCGACCTTGCCGCCAGAGAGCAGCTCGGCCTGCTCGTGCGCGGTGGCCGGGGTCATCAGGTGCATGTGCAGGCCGGTGCGCGATTGCAGCAGCGAATTGAGCATGTGCCAGCCGGCGAAGCGTTCGGGCGCGAAATCGGGCGCCACCAGAAAGTTCAGTTTCATGGAGACCTTTGCCTACGGTTGCTTGAGCATCTGGGCGTACAGGGCCGATACCTCGGCGATCTTGGCGCGCGAGGGCTTGCGCCGCACCGACGTGTAGCCGCAGATCGCACCGTTGCGCACGTTGGGAACGGCGGTGGCGTAAACCCAGTAGTAGGTGCCGTCCTTGCGCAGGTTCTTGACGTAGCCATGCCATTTCCTGCCCGCCGACACCGTGGCCCACAGATCGGCGAAGGCCGCTGGGGGCATGTCGGGATGGCGCAGGATGTGGTGGGGCGCGCCCAGCAGTTCGGCTTCGGTGTAGCCGCTCATTTCGACGAAGGCGTCATTGACGTGCGTGAGCAGGCCGGACAGGTCGGTGCGCGAGACGATCAGGCGGCCGTCGGGAAACGGCACCTCGGATTCCACGCAGTACACCACCCGGCTGCTGCCGTCGTGGTGGTTGATGCGCATCTGGCGATGCGGCTGCGCTGGCGGCGGCATTTCTGGCAAAGACATCGTGTGCGCTCCGTCAGATGAGCTTGGCCAGCGATTCGGCGGTGCGCTTCATGTCCAGGAAGATCAGGCCGAGCTTGGCATCCTGCTTGGCGAGCAGGGTAAGCACGGCCTCGGTGCCCGAGGCGCTCATGATCACATAGCCCCTCTCTCCGTGGATCAGGATGCGCTGCAGTTTGCCGCGCGCCAGTTCCATGGCGGCCCGCTCGCCCAGCGACAGCAGGGCGGCCGTCATGGCACCGATGCGGTCCTCGTCCATGCCCTGCGGCAGCGCCGACGCCATCATCAGGCCGTCGGTGGAGATCAGGGCCGAGGCCTCGATGTCCGCACTGGTGCCATTGAGGTCCAGAAGTGTTTGTTGAAGCCGGTCGGTGCGCATGCGTGTTCCTTGTTGTGGAGGCGGGTGGTCGCGGGCAGGCGGCATTGCCAAATGCAATGCGCATACTGATAGAAGGATGCTATGCGTTCGATAGCAGCAGCGTCAATCACCGCGGTGGGCGTTTGACAATTCTTAATGGCCTGAGCGCAAGTCTCAGGTTTTCTCAGGTGCTCTCAGGTGCTCTCGCGCACCGTCAGCTCAAACCCCAGGTTCACCGAATTGCGCTCCGGCACCTCGCCCCGCATCAACTCCAGCAGCATGCGCGCGCTGGCCTCGCCGATGGCCGAGCGCGGGGTGCGCACGGTGGTCAGCGGCGGCAGCATCTGGTCGCTGCCGGCCAGGTCGTTGAACCCCGCAATTGCCACACGCCCGGGCACGGCCAGGCTCAGGCGCTGCGCGGCCAGCAGGCCGCCCTGGGCCAGGTCGTCGTTGCAGAAGAACACGGCGTCCACGCCGGGGCGGGTGCGCAGCACTTCTTCGAGCAGCTCGGCGCCCAGGCGGATGGAGGAGGGCTGCGGGCTCAGCAGCTCCAGGCGCGGGTCGTACAGGCCCGCCTCCTTGAGGCAGCGACGGTAGCCTTCGGCGCGCTGCATGGTGCGCGGGTCCAGCTGCGCGGCGATGAAGGCCACATTCTTGTAGCCACGCGCGAGCAGGTGGGCCGTCATGCTGTGGCCTGCGTCCTGCTGCGAGAAGCCCACGCAGAACACGCCAGGCGCGGGCGTCATTTCCATCAGGTGCACGCAGGGCACGCCGCTGGCGGCAATCATCTGGCGCGAGGCTTCGGTGCGGTCAAAGCCGGTGACCAGCAGGCCCGCCGGGCGGTGCGCGAGGTAGGTGCGCAGCAGCTGTTCCTCTTCCTGCGGGTCGTAGTGCGTCACGCCGATCAGCGCCTGGTAGCCGTGGGGGAACAGCGCGCGGTGCACGGCCTCCAGCACATCGACGAACAGCGCGTTGGACAGCAGCGGCACAAGCACTGGCACCTGCACGCTGCGCTGCGATGCAAGCGCGCGCGCTGCGGGGTCGGGCACGTAGCCCAGTTGTTGCACCGCGACCTTCACGCGGTCGACCAAGTCTTGCGCCACGC
>CALMCS010000770.1 GCA_937862875.1 uncultured Comamonadaceae bacterium | reverse complement strand
CATGCGCGCCGCCCTTGCCCTTCCCTCCTTGCTCCTGCTGACAGCTTTTGTCGGCGGTCCTGTCCTTGCCCAAACTCCTGCTCAGCCCACGGCTGGACAGACCGAGGCAGCTCCTGCACAACCGCAGGAACGACTTTCCGAAGATCGCAACAACCAGCGCATCGAACGCATCACGGTCGAAGACGGCGGCAGCCGGGTGGACGAGCTGCGGGTCGGCGGTGAAACCAAGAGCATCAAGGTCCAGCCCAAGACGGCGGGCGGCGGAGTGCCCGAATACGAAGTGCTGCCCAACAACGGCACGCGCGACGGTGGCCCGAGCCGCAGCGGCGCGGAAACCATTACGGCCCCCCGCGTCTGGACGCTGCGCAAGTTCTGATTTCAGAACGAGCAGGCGGTTGGCTGAGTGCTGCGAAGGCGGATACCTTCATGCAGCCACACCAATCCACCCAGCTTTCCCCAAAAAAAATTCAATCGCGTGACGCACTCACTCGCATTGTGTTCTTCCCTCACCCTATTCACTGTATTTGCTGATCCATGGCCGTCTTCACCGAAGTCTCCAACAAAGAGGCGCGCGATCTGCTGCGCCGTTTGCAACTGGGCAAGCTGACTGAATTGCGCGGCATCGAGGGGGGGATCGAAAACACCAACTACTTCCTCACATCGGATGAGGGCGAATACGTGCTCACACTGTTCGAGCGTTTGACCGCCGAACAACTGCCGTTCTATCTGTACCTGATGAAGCACCTCGCGCACGGCGGCATTCCCGTGCCCGATCCAGCGGCCGACAAGAGTGGCGACATTCTGTTGTCGGTGGCGGGCAAGCCCGCCGCGGTGGTCAACAAGCTGCGCGGCAAGAGCCAGCTCGCGCCCCAGGCCGTGCACTGCGCTGCCGTTGGCGCAACGCTCGCCCGCATGCATCTGGTGGGGCGCGACTACGAGCGCCAGCAACCCAATCTGCGCGGACTGCCGTGGTGGAACCAGACCGTTCCGGTCGTGGTGCCGCACATCGATGCAGCCCAGCGCGCCCTGCTGGAGTCCGAGCTCGCCTATCAAAACCATGTGGCCGAGTCCTCCGAATACACGGCCCTGCCGCGTGGACCGGTGCATGCCGACCTGTTCCGCGACAACGTGATGTTCGATGGCGAAGAGCTCACCGGCTTCTTCGACTTCTACTTCGCCGGCGTGGACACATGGCTGTTCGATCTGGCCGTGTGCCTGAACGATTGGTGCATCGACCTGCCCACCGGCGTGCAGGATGCCGAACGCACCCAAGCCATGCTGGACGCCTACCAATCGGTGCGTCCGCTCACTCCCGCCGAACGCACGCTGCTGCCGGCAATGCTGCGCGCAGGTGCCCTGCGATTCTGGATTTCGCGCCTGTGGGATTTCTACCTGCCGCGCGAAGCCTCGATGCTCACCCCGCACGACCCCACGCATTTCGAGCGCGTGCTGCGCGAGCGCGTCGCGCATCCGCTTCACCCATAGCATCCACGTGGCAATGCCCTGCAGCGCCAATGGAAGCGGTGACTAGGGTAAAGTTCCACGCTTCGACGTGCTGCCGCGTTGTCACGCCCTGAGCCAGTTGGCTCACGTGACAACAAGTGACCCGGCTCATTGCACGCGCACTTCAACGTTTTCCCATGAAACTGCATATTGTTCCGGCACGCACTGGCGTGGATTGGGTTCGCCAGGGCATCCAGGTCTACGCCAAGCAACCGCTGGCGCTCACCGCGTTGTTCTTCACCACCATGGCGGCCATGAAGCTGCTGTCGGTCGTGCCCCTGCTCGGCCCGATCATCGCGTTGACATTGCTGCCAGCGGCTACCCTCGTGATGATGGAAGCCGCCGCTGAAACCAGCCTCGGCCGCATCCCCACGCCCGCCCTGATCCTGAACGCCTTTCGCACCGGTCGCCAGCGCCTCGGCGCGCTCGCCGTGCTCGGTGCCATCTATGCCGCGCTGTTTCTGGTCATCATCGGCATTGCCTCGCTGGCCGACGGCGGCGAGTTTGCGCGCGTGTATTTCGGCGCAGCACCGCTCACCCAGGAAATCGCCGAGAGCAGCGGATTCATGCTCGCGACCTGGATCGTGATGGCGCTCTATGCACCCCTGTCGATGCTGTTCTGGCACGCTCCGGGACTCGTGCACTGGCACAACGTTCCGCCCGTCAAGGCGCTGTTTTTCAGCATCGTGGCCGTACTCAAGAACATCCGCGCATTCACGCTCTACAGCGTGGTGTGGTTCGCCGTGTTCCTCGCCGCGGGTGTGATCGTGAGCCTCGTGGTCACCTTGCTGGCGATCGCCGGACTGGGCAACTCGGTCGTGGCGGCGCTCATGATCGCCTCCGCACTGGTCTTGGCCACGATGTTCTTCACGTCCATCGTCTTCACCTTCCGCGACAACTTCGAGCCACCGCAGCGCCCCGCACAAGCGGACGAGCAGCTCACCGAATAGACAAAACAGCGCTGCACCGCAGACGCAAAAAAGGCGCCTCACCTTACGGTGGGCGCCTTTTTCTTTGGCTGAACGAGGCCGTTCAGCTACGCTTAGAACGTGCCTGGGAAAACGCCGCCGTCGGCCAGAATGTTCTGACCGGTGATGTAACCAGCCTGAGTGCTGCACAAGAACGCGCAGATCGCACCAAACTCCTCGGGCGTACCAAAGCGCTTGGCCGGGACCGTGGCGGCCTGCATGGCACGCACTTCATCCATGGACTTGCCGGTTCTTTGCACGGTGACAGACAAGGTACCTGCGAGGCGATCCGTGTCGAACTTGCCCGGCAGCAGGTTGTTGATGGTCACGCCCTTGCCTGCGATGGCGCTGCGTGCAACGCCGGCGACAAAGCCGGTCAGGCCGCTGCGTGCGCCGTTCGACAGACCGAGGATGTCGATCGGTGCCTTGACCGCGCTGGAAGTGATGTTCACGATGCGACCGAAGCCGCGCTCGGCCATGCCATCCACCGTCGCCTGAATCATCTCGATGGGGGTGAGCATGTTGGCGTCGATCGCCTTGATCCATTCCTCGCGGCCCCAGCTGCGGAAGTCGCCGGTCGGTGGACCGCCGGCATTGGTGACCATGATGTCCAGGTTCTTGCCCGGTCCGCCCGGTGCTGTGAACGCGGCCTCGCGCCCTTCGCTGGTGGTGATGTCGGCAGCGACGGCAATCACTTGCGCCCCCTGTGTGGCCAGGGCCCGCAGGCGCTCACCCGCGGCTTCGATCTCGGACGCTGTGCGCGCCACGATGACCACGTTCACGCCCTCTTCCACCAAGGCTTTCGCGCAGCCATAACCCAGTCCCTTGCTGGCACCCGATACCAAGGCCCAACGGCCTGCAATTCCCAAATCCATGGAAGCAACTCCTTCTCCCGCGAGGGGAAATCAACTAAGTACCGCGCTGCGCACCCGCGCGCGTGAACACAAAAATTCCGGCAACCACCAGGGCCGTACCAATGGCGATGCCCATGGTGAACGGCTCGTCCAGCAACCAC
Source organism: uncultured Comamonadaceae bacterium (assembly GCA_937862875.1). Lineage (GTDB taxonomy): Bacteria > Pseudomonadota > Gammaproteobacteria > Burkholderiales > Burkholderiaceae_C > Diaphorobacter_A. The sequence goes on along the minus strand of CALMCS010000770.1, from coordinate 1,226 downwards.
ACGCCCATCAACACGGTCGACAGCGGCCCGATCAAACCGGTCTGCGCGACCATGCTCGAGCCAATGCGCTCGATGGCCATCATCACCAGCAGCACCGGAACGACGGTGCAAACGGTGGCGTTGAGCACCGACAACCAGACCACCTCGGGGGCCACCGCAAACGCCGCCGACATCGGCCGCAGCAACACGAATTGCAGCAGGCAACACAGACAGGCTACCGATGTCGCCAAGCCTACCAGACGCAGCGAGCCAAGGCGACGCACCATCTCGCCGCTGTACACCAGATAGACGGCGTAACTCACGGCGGACAGGAACACCAGAAACACACCCCAGACGACACCACTGCCCTGCACCGTGACCTCCTGGCCAAACACGGCCAGCACGCCGGCATAGCTGAGCAACATGGCCAAGGCCTGCACGCGATTGATGCGGCGTCCATACAGCACCCAGCACAGGCCCACCACCAGCGTGGGGGTGAGATACAGAATCAGCCGCTCCAGCCCGGCCGTGATGTAGGCCAGGCCCGCAAAATCCAGAAAGCTGGCGAGGTAGTAACCCGACACGCCCAGCCCCACCACACCGAGCCAGTCGCGCTTCGTGAGCGGCGGCTTGCCGCGACTCGCCCACCAGGCCATCAACGCAAAGAAGGGCAGCGCAAACAGCATGCGCAACATGATCAGCGTAACTGCATCCACGTGGTGGCGATAGGCGAGCTTGACGATGATGGCCTTGCCGCTGAAACCAATCGCACCAACGACCGCCAGCGCAATGCCCGTCCCCAGATGGTTTGACGGTTTGGAAGGGACGACGGGAGATGGGGAAGACACGTTGGAAAACTCGCGGCTGCGCATGCCAGGACATTGAAACTAAAACGGAGATGGAAACTGAAATGGAGACCGATGCCGCCCCGCATGCGTCGGGTGGCGTCTTCCATTATGAAACGCCCCACCCATTCGCGCAGCGCGCAATACGACAAGCCTGCCATCGCCATACAGACAAGAAAAAACCCCCGGCCATTACAGCCGGGGGTTCTATTCAAATGACCGCGTAGTCAATCACTCTTCAACGAATGCTTCTTCACGTCGCTTGCTCACTGCAGGCAGCAGCACGATGATCAACAGCAGCAGAGCAGCAGCCAGCAGGCCGGCGGAGATTGGACGCGAGACAAACACGCTCCAGTCACCACGCGACAGCAGCAGTGCGCGGCGCAGGTTTTCTTCCATCAT
>CALMCS010000769.1 GCA_937862875.1 uncultured Comamonadaceae bacterium | reverse complement strand
GCACGTGGATGGCCTCGATCTGGAAGATCCGGTCAATGCCGAGTTCTGGAACAATGCATCGCTGCGCGGCGCCACCGAAACCACGCTGGCACCGCCCCAGGTCGATGCCGATGCATATGCCGCGATCTTCTATGCCGGCGGCCACGCGACCATGTGGGACTTCCCCGACAATGCAGAACTGGCCGCGATTGCTGCCAACATCTATGAGCGCGGGGGCGTGGTCGCAGCGGTGTGCCACGGCCCGGCCGGGCTGGTGAACCTCAAGCTGTCCGACGGCCGATATCTGGTCGATAGCAAGGACGTGTCGGCCTTCACCAACGACGAGGAACGCGCGGTCGGCCTGGTTGACACAGTGCCGTTCCTGCTCGCGGACACCTTGCAGGAGCGCGGCGCTCGCCACATTCCCGCACCGAACTTCCAGGCGCAGGTGGTGGTGAGCGAGCGACTGGTGACAGGGCAGAACCCGGCGTCGGCCAAGGGCGTCGCCGAAGCGATGCTGCAGCTGTTGGCGGCAGGGCGGGCCTGAGGCATGAACGAGCGCATGCCTTTTGTCATCTATGTATTCGCGCTCTGCGCGTTCGCCCTGGGCTTTACCGAGTTCGTCACCATCGGCCTGGTGTCCACCATCTCCGCTGACCTGAGCGCCAGCGTCAGCCAGGTTGGTACCGCGGTGACAGCCTATGCACTGGGCGCGGTGATCGGTGCGCCGGGCCTCACGGCACTGGCTACGCGTTGGCCGCGCAAGCGCCTGCTGCTGGTGGCGATGGGGCTGTTCACGCTGGGCAACGCGGTGGTCAGCCTGTCTGATGCGCTGACGCCCATGTTGGTGGCTCGCTTCGCGTCAGGCCTGGGGCATGGCGTGTTCCTGGCCGTGGCGTCCAGCGTCGCCACGCAACTGGCGGGGCGGCACCGGGCCGGTGCGGCGGTGGCCGTGGTGTTCGGCGGCCTGACGCTGGCCCTGGCGCTGGGCGTGCCGCTCGGCACCTACCTGGGCAGTGTGTGGAGTTGGCAGGTGATCTTCATGGCCGTGGCCGCGAGTGGAGCCATCGGATTCCTCGGCCTGCTGGCCCTGATGCCGAAGGACGACAACGATGCTTCTGCGCAGGCCAACGCGATGGACGGCCTGAAAGCCATGTTCAACCCGCGTCTGCTGGCCGGCGCCGGCATCACCGTACTGGCCTACGCGGGATCGTTCGCGCTCTACACCTACATCTCGCCCATTCTGTTGCAGGTCACGTACGTCACCGAGCGCACCAGCAGCCTGCTGATGCTGGGCTACGGCGTCATGGCGGCCATCGGCAACGTGTGGGGCGGACGGCTGACGGACCGCAAAGGCGCGGATGCGGCCGTGATGACCGTGCTGGTCGGCTTGGTAGCGGCGCTGCTGGCGATCTGGCTGTCGGCCTCATCCTTGCCGCTGATGGTGCTGCTGACCGGGTTGCTGGGGGCGCTGACCTATGCGGCGGTGCCGGCCTTGCAGGCGCGAGTAATCGGGCTGTCGCATGCCCAAGCGCCGCAAGCACCAGCAGTGGCGGCTGGATTGAACATCGCCGGCTTCAATGGCGGCATCGCGCTGGGTTCACTGCTGGGCGGCGCCAGTCTGGAGGCGATGGGCCTGACCAGTACGGCATGGGTCGGTGCGGTGGCCGTGGGTCTGGGGATTGTCTGGATGTTGTGGCAGATGCGGCGCCCCGCTTTTTCGGCCGCATAGATTCAGGGATAGGTGAATATCGCCGAAGGTCTTCAATTCGCTAGCACGTCCACGTCGCTTCCGATGGCACGGGCTACCGGTGCGGTTCGCAAAATTCCTTATGCGATGCCGCACGTTGCGCAGGCTGCCGGCCCAATCGCGTGCTGTTGTTCAACCGACCTTCGACACGGACGGAAAGCTGGCAGCAGCTAGCAGCTACCTCCGAATCCCACCCCTCATCCACCACAGCGCCCCCGGATCTCCGGGGGCTTTTTTTTGTGCGGTCGCAAGAGAGTTCAGGTACTCGACACGCGATGAATCCGGTACCACGCGGGTTCCGATTGCTCCCTGACTCCACCTTCTGCTTGGGCAAAGCTTCCCGCATGTGTCGCTGACGTTGTCAGCACCATGCCAGCAGCAAGGATCCTCCGGCTGCGCAGGGAATCCCCTCCCTGAGATCCACCAGTCCGCCATCGCATCGGCCCGCGGACGAACGCCATCCAGGCGTCGATGCATCTTCCTTTCTTCAACCCTCGCGGGAACTGCCATCCCGACAGGGGCACGGCCGTCTCGCTGTCACCTAGGAGCCGTCCATGTCTCTCCGCGCCTCTTTCGGCCATCTGGCCTTGGTCTACCTACGTCGGCAAGTACCTGCCGCTTGAAGTCATGCAAAGCGCAGCGGGCCACTACATCGGCACCCGCGACAGCGAAGGCCCCGTGTCTCGCGAATCGAACGAGTACTTCCGAAGCGCGGCTACCGCTCAGCGTGCCCTCGAAAGAGGCGGCTGGACCCAGTTGCCCACCCCCTGATCCCTCATCAAGGAGATACACCATGGAGCAGCTT
>CALMCS010000768.1 GCA_937862875.1 uncultured Comamonadaceae bacterium | reverse complement strand
GCGCACCAGGCCGATGAAGCGGCCCAGGTGGTAGGCGATCTGCGCATCGCTGGGCTTGTAGGGCGTGGCGGCCTCGCCGACAGCGCGCACCTGGCCCGCGTTGTCCACCTCAATGACGTAGGGCGTGACGATGGACTGCGCCGAGCGCCAGACTAGGCCGCCCGCCATCAGCACGGCCAGCGTGAGGCAGCCAAAGGCCATGAAACGCCAGTTTCTGGCCTGCACGCGGGCCGAGCCGATGCGCTCGTCCCAAACCTGGGCGGCGGATTGATACGGAGTAGCAGGCTGTGGCGTATCGGCGTAGCGCACCTGCGGTCGTTTGAATCGCATGGGAGTTCTCCTTGAAGATCAGGAATCGGAATCGCGCAGGCTCGGGCCTTGGCTGGAGCTGCCGCCATCGCCGCCGCGCAGCGTGTGGGCGGCGGTCGTCGCGGCATGGGTGAGCTGCTGCCTGCGATGCAGGCGCTTGGCCCAGGCGGGTTGCGCGGTGGATGGGGTTGGCTCGTTTGCAGCCTGTGCGGCACCGCCCCCTGACGCCGATCCGGCGTCATCGGGCCGGAAGGCGGCGGCGACACGCTCCTTCATCGAGCGCGCGCCCTCAGCCACCTTCTGCCCGGTCGCCTGCGCGCCGGTCTTGGCGACATTGCCGACACCAGCGGCAGCGCCCTTGAGGCCGCCGCCGGCGGATGCAGAACCCGCCTGAAACGCCGACCGCGCGCTGCTGGCGGCCCCAGTGGCGGCACGCGCTCCGCTACCGGCCAGCTTGGCGGCTGCGGGCGCCATGCGCGCCCCGGCGGCGACTGCGCCGCCGACGCCCGTAGCCGCAGCGCCCACGGCAACAGCAGCGCCGGCCGCGCCCAGCGCCGCACCGGCCATCGCACCTGCGCCGAGCTGCGGGCCGCCGGACACCAGCCCGGTTGCAATGCCCGGCCCGAAGATGCCCAAGGCCAGCAGCGTCAGCGAGGCCAGCATCACGACCACGGAGTGGTCGATGGATGGTTCGGCGGGCTGTACCTGAAACTCGGCGAACAGGCCCGAGCCGATGCCCACGATCACCGCCAGCACCAGCACCTTGATGCCGGACGACACCACGTTGCCCAGCACCTTCTCGGCGAGAAATGCGGTCTTGTTCCAGAGCGCGAACGGCACCAGCACGAAGCCGGCAAGCGTGGTCAGCTTGAACTCGATCAGCGTGATGAAAAGCTGGATCGCCAGCACGAAGAAGCACAGCAGGACGATCAGCCACGCGAGGAACATCACGACGATGGGCGTGATGTTCACGAACACTTCGGGAAAGCCCGCCATGTCGCCGATCTGTTTGAGGATCGGCGCCCCGGCGTCGATGCCGACCTTCGCCAGCCGGCCCGGTTGCAGGAAGTTCTCCATGCTCAGGGTCGAGCCGCTGGCCGTCAGGCCCAGCCCGGCGAAGGAGCGGAACACGATGCCAGCCAACCAGTTGAAGTTGCCGATGATGTAGGCGAAGGCGCCGACGTACAGCACCTTGCGGATCAGCTTGGCGATCACGTCCTCGCCCTGGCCGGTGGCATGGCTCATCGCCCAGAACAGCCCGGCGAGCGTCATGTCGATGACGATCAGCGTGGCGGTCAGAAACGCCACTTCGCCGTGCAACAGGCCAAAGCCCGAGTCGATGTAGCGCGAGAAGGTGTCGAGGAAGCGGTCGATGACCGTCACGTCGTTCATGGCGAGTCCTCCTGCCCAGGCAGAGCGATTGCCGCGCTGCCATCGGCGGGTTCATCGAAGCTGGGCGGGATCGGCGGCAGGTCGGCCAGCGTCTGGTACTCATTCGGCCCGGCCTGGCCGGAGAGAAAGCGCCGCAGGTCGGCCTGTGCCACCTGCGCGCAAAACGCGCCGTCGTGCGCGCCCGCGCGGCACTGCGCGCGCAGCGCGTGCAACCGGGCCGGGTCGGCGGCGAGCGCATTCACCGACACTTGCTGCGGCCGGTCACAGCCGGCCAGCACCAGCGCATGAATGGCGAAAGCAAACACGACGGGCGTGCGTTGCATGGCAGCCTCCGTCAGCGGTTGTAGAAATTGACGGGCTGCGGCGTGTACGGCGTGCCTTCGCCCAGGAAGCGGCGCGTCACTTCGCGCCCGCGCTCCGTGGCCGCCGCCTGCCGCGCCAGTTCCAGCGAGGCCGCGCGGTCTTGCGTGATCTGGAGCCGCTGCGTCTGGATCGACTGCTTGGCCTGCAAGGCGAGCAACTGGTTCATGGCCTGCATCGCCTGCAAAGCACCTTCGGCCGACTGACTCTTGCCCACGAGATCGGCCAGCACGCTTTCGTCGTCGCTCAGGTTCTGCGACGCCTGGGCCTGCATCTGCATCGTGGTCTGCAAGCCGTTGAGCGTGTTCTTCCAGCGCTCCTGCGCATCGAGGTACATTTGATTGCCACTCACGGTGGCCGCGTACTTCTCGGGATACAGGCGCGCGAACTCGCGGTCGATGCTCGTCACGTCGTAGGCCAGGCCCTTGGCCTGCGCGATGAGACGCTGGGTGGTCGCCAGGTTCGCGCGCAACTGGCCCACCACGCTGGACGGCAGGCTGGCCAGGTTGCGCGCCTGGTTGATGAGCATCTGCGCTTCGTTCTGGAGCTGGCGGATCTGGTTATTGATCTGCTCCAGCGTGCGAACGGCGGTGAGCGTGTTCTGCACCAGATTGGTCGGGTCGAGCACGATGTCGCCGACGCCGAACAAGGCGTGGGCGGGTTGCGCGATGCCGAATGCGAGCACGCAGGCGGCGGTCAACGCGGCGAGCTTGGGGGTATGCAATTTCATAGTTGGTTCTCCTGGGGGTGGTCAGCGGTACGGAGGGAACCCGGCGCGTAGCCGGGGAACGAGGGCAGCAGGTCGGCCGCCCAATCGAGGCCGCGATGGCGCAGCCAGGCGCCCGCGAAGCCGGGCACGCCGGCGTCC
>CALMCS010000767.1 GCA_937862875.1 uncultured Comamonadaceae bacterium | reverse complement strand
TGGGGCATCTCGGCCAACCTCATGTCGCTGGGAGGGCTGGCGATCGCCATCGGCGGTCTCGTGGACGATGCTGTGGTCGATGTGGAGAACATCATGCGGCGGCTCAAGGAGGACCGCACCCGCCACCCTGAGAACCGGCTGACGCCCCTGGTCATCGTTGCCAGGGCCTCGATGGAGGTTCGCTCGGCGATTCTCTACGCCACGATGATCATTGTGCTGGTGTTCCTGCCCCTGTTCGCGCTGCCGGGGATGGAGGGGCGCTTGTTCGTGCCGCTGGGCATCGCCTTCATCGTCTCCACGCTGGCCTCGCTGCTGGTCTCTGTGACGGTCACTCCGGTGCTTTCGTACTACCTGCTGCCCAAGATGAGGACGCTGGACCATGGCGACACTCGGCTTCTAGCCTGGTTGAAGACGCGCTATCAGGGCGGCCTGCAGCGGGTCTTGCAGCGGCCGCGTGCCGCCCTTGGCATGGCCGCTGTGGCTGTCACACTGGCTGTCGCCGCGGTGCCATTCTTCCCGACCACGTTCCTGCCCCCGTTCAATGAAGGAACGTTGCTGGTGGGCCTGCGCCTGAATCCCGGTGTGACGCTGGCCGAATCTTCGGCGCTTGCCCAGCAAGCCGAGCTGCTGGTCGCGCAGGTGCCAGAGGTGCAGCACGTGGGCCGGCGCAGCGGACGGGCCGAGCTGGACGAGCATGCCGAAGGCGTGCATGTCAGCGAGCTGGACGTGGGCCTGCTGCCCGCCTCGGAGCTAAAGCGCTCCATGGAGGAGATCACCGCCGACATCCGTTCGCGTCTGGCTCACTTGCCCGGCTCCATCGGCATTGGCCAGCCGATCTCGCACCGCATCGACCACATGTTGTCGGGGGTGCGCTCGCAGATCGCCATCAAGGTGTTCGGCGAGGACCTGGACGTCCTGCGCGGGCAGGCGGATCTGCTGCGCGCCAAGCTGGCCGGAATTCCGGGGCTTGCTGACCTGGAGATCGAAAAGCAGGTCCTAGCGCCGCAGATCAAAATCCGCGTGGATTATGCGGCGGCGGGACGCTACGGCGTGGCCGCACCGCAAATTCTGTCCACGCTGCAAAGCCTGGTCGAAGGCGAAAAGATCACCGAGGTCATCGAGGGCAACCGCCGCTTCGCGCTGGTGGTTCGCCTGCCCGAGCAGGCGCGGTCGATTGAGGGCTTGAGCCGCATCCTCATCGACACGCCCATGGGTCGGGTCCCGTTGTCGCGCCTTGCCACCATCGAAGACAGCGACGGCCCCAACCAGGTCAGCCGCGACGATGGCCGTCGACGCATAGTTTTGTCGGCCAACGCTCAGGGACGGCCGCTGTCCGAAGTAGTGGCCGACATACGCAGCGTCGTCCAAGAAGTGCGCTTGCCCGAAGGCTACTTCATCACGCTGGGCGGCCAGTTCCAGGCACAAGAGGAAGCCTCGCGACTGGTGGGCCTGCTGTCCATCGTCTCCCTGACGCTCATGTTCGTGGTGTTGTACACGCGCTACAAGTCGGTCGTCCTATCAGCGCTCATCATGGTGAACATTCCATTGGCCCTGGTCGGCGCCGTGTTGGGGCTGTGGCTGTCTGGCCAGCCGTTGTCCGTGGCCGCCCTGGTCGGCTTCATCACGCTCGCGGGTATTTCTGTGCGCAACGGCATCCTGAAGGTGAGCCACTACCTCAACCTCATGCGCATGGAGGGCGAGGACTTCGACCAGAAGATGATCGTGCGTGGCTCGCTCGAACGGCTTTCCCCGGTTCTGATGACCGCGCTGGTCACGGCCTTCGCGCTGGCCCCGCTGCTGTTCGAGGCGTCCCGACCCGGTACTGAGATCCTGCACCCCGTCGCGGTGGTGATCTTCTCGGGGCTGGTCAGCTCCACGCTGCTAGACACCTTCCTTACACCCGCCATGTTCTGGCTGTTCGGCCGCAAGCCTGCCGAACGCCTGCTGGACGACCGCGACGCGGAGGCATTCTGATGCAACGCCTTCTGTCACCCGATTTCAACCACCGTAACCCTATAGGAGCTTTCATGTCTGTTCGATTTCGTTCCCTCACGGCCGGCACCGCCCTCGCCCTGGCATCCGTCACCGCCTTCGCCGCAGGCGACCATGACCACGCGCATGACCACAAGCCGCTGCATGGTGGCGTCGTGACCGAAGTCCGGGACGTGGACTACGAGTTGGTCGTTCAGCCCGCAGCAGCGCAACTCTACCTGCGCGACCACGGCAAGCAGGTCAATGTAAGCAACACCAAAGCCAAGCTCACACTGTTGACCGGCTCACAAAAGCAGGAGGTGCAACTCACGCCTGCCGCGGACGGAAGCCGCCTCGAAGGCAGCGGGACCTTCGCCGCAGCCAAGGGCACGAAGGCCGTCGTCCAAGTCGAACGTGGGGGCAATACCGCGAGCGCCCGGTTCGTTCTGCCGTAGTGTTCAACGTGATCGTCAGGGAACGAGCTGTAATCTGGCGACCACCTGACAAAAGGCGCGACATAGGCGCTCACTATTTCCTCAAAAACTTTGGAGATGTAAATCATGGAAATGCATTTCGACGTCATTGTTATCGGTGCCGGCCCAGGCGGATACATCGCGGCCATTCGCGCTGCCCAATTAGGCATGAAGGTCGCTTGTGTAGATGCCTGGAAGAACAAGGACGGAAAGCCAGCACCTGGCGGCACCTGCAACAACATCGGTTGTATCCCTTCGAAAGCGCTACTGCAGTCGTCAGAGAACTTTGAACAAGCCAAGCACCACTTTGGCACGCACGGCATCTCCACGGGTGATCTGCGCATGGATGTGACCACGATGTTGGAACGTAAGAATCAGGTCGTGAAGTCCAGCAACGAAGGCATCCTTTATCTGTTCCGCAAAAACAAGGTCCAGTTTTTCAACGGCCTGGCGTCTTTCACCAGGACTGTCGATGGTGGCTTCGAGGTGAGCGTCGCCGCCGATGAGGCTGTTACCTTGGTGGGCAAGCAGATCATCGTTGCCACAGGCTCCAACGTGCGGCCGCTCCCCAACCTACCGTTCGATGAGCGGGTCGTGCTCTCCAACGACGGCGCGCTGGACATCGCGGCCGTGCCCGATCGGTTGGCCGTCATCGGTGCCGGCGTGATCGGCCTGGAGCTGGGCTCCGTTTGGCGCCGCCTGGGGGCGGATGTCACGATCCTCGAAGGCTTGCCCAGCTTCCTGCCAATCGTCGACCAAGCCATCGCCAAGGAGGCGAAGAAGGCGTTCGACAAGCAAGGCCTGAAGATCGAACTAGGTGCGAAGGTTCGCGAAGTCAATGCAACCGAGGCTGGCGTGACTATTCACTACACCGACAGCCAGGGCCAGACGCAGTCCTTGCAGGCAGACAAAGTGATCGTGGCTATCGGCCGTGTGCCCAACACCGAAGGCCTGAATCCGGCCGCCGTGGGACTCCAACTGGATGAGCGCGGCGCCGTGCTGGTGGACGATGAATGCCGCACCAGTGTGCCCGGCATCTGGGCCATCGGTGACGTGGTGCGTGGCCCGATGCTGGCGCACAAGGCGGAAGAGGAAGGTGTCGCAGTGGCCGAGCGCATTGCCGGCCAGCACGGTCACGTCGATTTCAATACGATCCCCAACGTCATCTACACCAGCCCAGAGATTGCCTGGGTAGGCCGCACCGAGCAGCAGCTCAAAGAGCAGGGCACCGCCTATCGAATCGGTTCCTTCCCGTTCATGGCCAATGGCCGCGCGCGTGCGCTGGGCGACACGCCGGGCCTCGTCAAGGTGATCGCCGATCCTGCCACTGATGAGATACTCGGCGTGCATGTGGTCGGCCCGCAGGCCAGTGAACTGGTGGCCGAGGCCGTGATCGCCATGGCGTTCAAGGCCAGCAGCGAAGACATCGCCCGCATCTGCTTTGCCCATCCGACCCTCTCCGAGACGTTCAAAGAGGCCTCGCTGGCCGTGGACAAGCGCGCGCTCAACTTCTGATTGATCGGAAGCGGCATCCAAACCACCTCACCGAACGCAGCTGCGGGCGGTGGGGCGCATATCGCCATGGAACGTAGGCCACGCCGCAACGGCATGCTATGCCCAACAGTTACTCGTCGTTGTGGTCTTCCGCGATGTGGGTGGCCATATCCAGCAGCACCTGGTTCACGTGCTTGTCCGCCACCTCATAGAAGATCTGTTTGGCTTGGCGCACGCCCTTGACCAGGCGAGCACCGCGCAGCAGCCGCAGGTGGTGGCTCACCAGCGACTGCGAGAGTTCGAGGGTTTCAGCGATGTCCCCGACCGAGGAAGAGCCTTTCATGCAGCACAGCATGATTCTCAGCCGGGACGGGTCACCCAGGAGGCGGAATGTCTCAGCCAAGATGGTCACGTCATTCTGTGACAGGGATTCCAAATCGGCGCTGGGACCCTTCGGTGGGGTACTGAATGGCTTACTTGTATTCATTTTTAAAATATTTCCTAACCTCGAATGGCTGTTTTCGCCCTTCAGAATTAACAAGGCAGCGGCCGCTTAGGCGCGCGCAGCAAAGAACCAGTGCGAGCCTGGCAGGCAAGGCCTCCGTTCCCCGTGCACCGGGTCATTTCTGAAACCTGACAGCATCCGAAAAAGCGCTTGACCTTCCCACGATGGTAAACCCTAAGCTCCCTCCATGTCGAATTTCAACTATGGGAAGCACACCATGAGCATGGCAACAACGAGTAGTGCTGGCGCCCAAGCAGCGGCAATCAGCCTGCCCATCGAGGGCATGACCTGCGCGAGCTGCGTCGGCCGAGTCGAGGCCGCCCTTGCCAAGGTCGAGGGCGTGGCAAGCGTGTCTGTCAATCTCGCCACCGAGCGAGCGGACATTCGCCTGAACCGTGCTGTCGATCGCATGGCGCTGATCCAGGCGATCGAGAAGGTAGGGTACGACGTGCCTCAGGGCACCATCGAGCTGGCGATCGGAGGCATGACCTGCGCTTCGTGCGTGGGCCGCGTCGAGAAGGCGCTCAAGGCGGTGCCGGGCGTCACTGAGGCTGTGGTCAATCTGGCGACCGAGCGCGCTACCGTGCGTGGCGTAGCATCCGTGCAGGATCTGATTGCTGCTGTCGATAAGGTCGGCTACGAGGCCAGCCCGGTCGATACCGGCGCGCACGCCGACGAGGAA
>CALMCS010000766.1 GCA_937862875.1 uncultured Comamonadaceae bacterium | reverse complement strand
GGTGTCAGTGAGCAGTGACGCGCATCGGGCGGTCCCGCTGAGGAGAAATGCGACTGCGATCCATGCAAAGCCAATATGCAGCATCGCCAGCAATCGGTTCTTGAGGCTTTGAATCAAGCCCCAGCGGTAGGCGAGCCATGCGAGCATGGAGCCGGTGGCCCACTCCAACGCACCGCTCAATGCCATCCAAGCGGCGCTCCATTCCTGCGGCAGTGGCAGCAACGCCGCCCACACTTCCAGTACCTTGAGCGCCATCGCTCCCAAGAGTAGCCACAGCACCCAATAGGGGCGCCAGACATCGAGCATGGGCAGCGCACTCGAGGTGAAGAATGGAATCATGCGATGCGCCACCACGACGTAGACCACGCCGATGAATCCCCATAGTCCCGTGAATACCCAAGCCCGTGCGACGCCGTATTGGCTGTCCGCGAGACTCCAAAGCACGGCGAACAGACTGACGCAGCCCAGCAGACATGCGACCGCAACGGCGCGCGCGTGAATCTGTTCCAGCGCGCGGCTGCGCCACACCAATCTCCAGAACTGGCTGCTCATCCAGAGCAGTCCCAGACCAGCCACTGCACCGCCACCCAATGCCAGTTGCGGCGAGAACAATCCACCCGCCAACCACAGGCACCAGCCCCCCGCTTGCAGCATCAACGGCAGCCGGATGGCGGCCGTCTCGGGTGGTTCGACCTGCAGCCATTTGGGGCCGGCCGTGAACAGAAACCCGGCGAAGAACAAAGGCAGAAAGCCAAAGCACATGAGCACCGAGTGCACCACCATCGGAGGCATGGCGTGGGAGAGTGCGGCGGACGAGAACATGCGCCCCCATTGCTCCGCAGCCCACCAGATGCTGGAAATCATCAACATCCACATGGCAAGGAAAAAGCTCAAGCGGTGCGGCGCGAGCATGAGCAGTCCCACCCGCCAACCGGGGTTGGGCGCGGCAGCGGGTGGGTTGCATGGCCTGGGATCGATCGCAATGATCGGCCTGCTGGGTTTGGAGTTTCCTGGTTGATTCGACTGAATGGGTGAGTGCATGATCAGGGTGCTCCGAAGTATCCGTGGCTCATCACCTGCGTCCCCGCAAATGACTCGTGTGCCAGCAAGCCGGTGTCGGGCCCGGTGCTGCTGCTCGCGGCCAGCGATGCGGGCGTGAATGTGCCGTCACTCACGTCGAAGACATACACCTGTCCTTCTTCGATCACATAGTGCCAACCGTGCAAGGCAATTCGCCCGTCCTCCACACGTCGCCGCACCATGGGGTAACCCATGAGACGTTCGAGTTGCAGGACCACTGCACGCTGTTCCGTGCGGCGCAGCGCTTCTGGCGTGGGCTGCACGGGCAGCACCGCTTCGCGGCCGAGGTCCAGCCAGCGGTCCAGGTGCTGCGCTTCCGGCGAGATCTCGCCGTACATGGCCTTGATGCCCCCGCAGTGGCTGTGGCCGCAGACCACGATGCGGCTCACGTTGAGATTGAGGACCGCAAACTCAATCGCTGCCGCCGTGCCGTGGTGGCCATGGGATCCATCGTAGGGAGGAACGAAGGCCCCGACGTTGCGTACCAGAAAGAGCTCTCCCGGACCGGTTCCCGTCAGTAGATACGGAACCAACCGGGAATCCGAGCACCCGATGAACAACGTGTTCGGATGCTGGCCTTCGTCCACCAATGAAATGAACTGCTCGCGGTAGTGTGGGAAGGCATCCTCGTGAAAGCAGCGCAGGCGCTGCAACAAGTCGTCATCAGGCACAGGGCCTCCTTTGTCGCTATTGAACCAGCGGCGATTGCGCGGTGTCGAGTTGCACACCTTCGATGTGGGCTTCGGCCGCCAGTCCTTGCAAATACTGGCGCACCGCATTGGTCCAGGCTTGGTGGTGCAGGGTCTGGCGCACTCCCGCGCAGGCGTCCTCAAACGCTATGGGCTGTCCGTGCTTGCGTTCCTGCACCTCCACGAGATGCAAGCCAAATCGGCTGTGCACGAGCCTCGAAACCACCCCCACTTCGGCCGAGGAAAATACCTCGGCAGCGAACTCGGGCGCGCAATCTGCGCGTGTCAGCCATCCCAGTTCCCCGCCCTCCTTCGAGCTCGGGCAGTTGGACCATTGCCGTGCCACGTCCGCAAACTGGGTGGCGTCCTGCGCGTCGGCGGCACGCAGTTCGAGCAGGAAGCTCTCCGCACGCTGGCGCAATGCCCGCACGTTGACGCCCGGCGTCACGGCGAACAACACGTGGCGCAACTTGACCCGCTCATCCCGGAAGATGGGATGGGCCTCGTAGTAGCGGCGGCAGGCTTCCTCGGTGGGTTCGGGCCATTGCAGCTCGCCCTCCAGCAGGCGCTCAATGGCCTCTGTGGCCTCAGCGCTGATGATGCCATCGGGTGCTGAGGGGTCGGTTGGTGACAGCAAGCCCACCCGCTGGGCGTGCTGGCGCAGCAGTTCGGTCGCGGCACGCTGGCGCAGGGTTTCGGTATCGGGCGACTCCGTACTGGAGTGCAGTGGTACACCGTTGACGCGAGCCAGGAGCGGCGCCAACGGCGCTGGTGCGGACTCTCCTCCCTGCATCGCCGGAGAACCGCAGCCTCCAGTCGATCCGCAGCCGCAACCATGGGTTTCGTGAATGTTAATGTGAGTGGGGTGTGACATGACCATCGTCCTTATCGTCAGGCTGCGCCGTTGCGACGCGTTGGCGTCTGGCGATCGGCAGGCAGGTTCAAGCGTCGGGCGCGGACCAGCTGATACGGCCGACGCAGATAGCCCAGCGTCGCGAAGCCGCTCCACACATGCACCAGTCGGGTGAACGGGAAAATCAGAAACAGGGTCATTCCAAGGAACATATGCGCCTTGAACACCCAGCTCTTTCCAGCCAGCAGTTCCACGCCGCCCGAGCGGAAAGTCAGCAGACGCTGGGCCCACTCCGCCAGGCTCACCATCACCGAGCCATCCATGTGCTGCGCAGAAAGCGGGATGGTGGCGAGGCCGAGCGCCAATTGAATCCACAACAGCCACAGCAACAGAATGTCGCTGAATTTCGAAGTGGCGCGAATGCGCTCATCGCCGAGACGACGCACCAACAGCATCGTCAAACCAATCAAGGCAATGACGCCCGCAATGCCGCCACAGACCATCGCCAACAGTTGTTTGGCGCCGGTGCTGATGAGCCCTTCGTACAGGAAGTGCGGAGTCAGCATGCCAAACGCATGGCCGAAGAACAGGAATAGCACGCCGCAATGAAAGAGATTGCTACCCCAGCGCAGAGTCCCCTTGCGCAGCAGCTGTGAGGAGTCCGTCTTCCACGTGTACTGATCCCGATCGAAGCGCATCCAACTGCCGATAAAGAACACAGCGAGGCAGATATAGGGGTAGATTCCAAAGAGTACGGTGTTGAACCAGTCGGTCATGCTGATGCTCCCTTGTGTTGATTGGTCAGGTCCGACTTGCGCACAAAGTTCATCGGCTGCGCCTCACCGGGTTTGGCCTGGCCATGGGTGCTGCAACCGATGAAGGCCTCTGGCTCGCTCCAGGCCTCGTCCATATCCGGTTCGGGATCGATTTCGACCGCGTGCGCCTTGGCTCCACCAATTTCCAGCACGGCGGCAATCACGCAGGCGTAGGGACTGTCCTTCTTGACGAGCGCGGAGAAGATGGCGTTGAGGATTTCCACCATCTCCGCCAGAAAATCCTCCGCGAGGTTCGGTGGTTGCGTCGACGCAAATTCCAGAACTACCGGCAGGTGATCCGGCAGCTCGTCGGCTTCGAACATCAATCCGGCTTTTTCGTAGGTCTGCTGGAGGTCGACCAGCGCGGGGCCTCGGTCGCGCGAATCGCCGTGCACATGCTCGAACAAGTGCAATGACGTCTTGTGGCCCCGGTCAAAAATATCGACGTAACGGGCCTGAGCCTCCCATTCGCCCAGTGCGGTGAGATGGGTACAGAGCTGCTCGATTTCATCGACACGGCTGCGCGGCAGTGCCTGTTCCATCCGCAGTGCGTCCACCATCGCCGAGAGTTCGCCCAGCAGTTGCGCGTCCGGATAGCCCAACAGTCGCGAGAGCACGCGCAACGTGTAGCGCAGTGATTGAGGAGTGGTCTTGAACATCGTTGGTCCTTTGTCTATTTATGTTGGCGAGCCTCAGAGCGTGGCCTGAATGGGGATGGTGCGTTGCTTCTTTCCGCCGAACATGCTGACCTCGGACGCTCCGTCGGAGCAACCGTTGCCAAACGAGAAGCCACAGCCTCCACGCAGATCGAAAGCGTTCTCCGCGTATTCACGGTGCGCCGACGGAATCACGAAGCGGTCTTCGTAGTTCGCGATCGCCATGACGTGGTACATCTCCTCGACTTCTCGCTCCGAGAGCCCCACCTGGCGCAGCACTTCGAGGTTGATACGCTGATCCACATGCTTTTCGCGCTGAAAGGTGCGCATCGCCAACATGCGCTCCAGTGCCCGAACCACCGGCATGCGATCTCCAGCCGTCAGCAAATTGGCCAGGTACTGCACAGGAATACGCAACTGAGACACATCGGGAATCGCGCCATTGGCACTGAGATGTCCCGCGTTGGCGGCGGCCGTGATCGGCGACAGCGGCGGCACATACCAGACCATGGGCAGCGTGCGGTACTCGGGGTGCAACGGCAAGGCAACTCGCCATTCGACCGCCATCTTGTAGACGGGACTGCGGCGCGCGGCCTCCATCCAATCGTCCGCGATGCCGTCGATCCGGGCCTGCTTGATGACCTCGGGGTCGTTCGGATCGAGAAAGATGCCCATCTGCGCCTCGTACAGATCGCGGTCCTTTTCAACGCTCGCGGCCTGTTCGATGCGGTCCGCGTCGTACAGCATCACGCCCAGATAGCGGATGCGGCCTACGCAGGTCTCCGAGCACACCGTGGGCTGGCCGGCTTCGATGCGCGGATAGCAGAAGATGCACTTTTCGGCCTTGCCGCTTTGCCAGTTGTAGTAGATCTTCTTGTACGGACAGCCCGACACACACATGCGCCAGCCGCGGCACTTGTCCTGATCGATCAGCACAATGCCATCTTCCTCGCGCTTGTAGATCGAGCCCGAAGGACAGGACGCCACGCAGGCCGGGTTCAGGCAGTGCTCGCACAGGCGCGGCAGGTACA
>CALMCS010000765.1 GCA_937862875.1 uncultured Comamonadaceae bacterium | reverse complement strand
AAGTGATTGCCCAAGTCGGGGGCAGTCCCGACACCGGGAAAAAACCCAAGAACAAGCGCCAAAAAAGAGCAGTCCCCAACGCAAGCGCAAGCGACAAATAGACCCAGCCCTACCCCAACAAATACCGCAACAACCCAGCAGTAGAAGGATCCAGGCCAGCCCCAGCCCCAGCAGCCAGCTGAGGCTCAAGCTCCCGGGCAAGCACCTTGCCCAACTCCACCCCCCACTGATCAAAGCTGTCGATCCCCCAAAGAGCCCCACTCGTAAACACCCGGTGCTCATACAAAGAAATCAAAGCCCCGAACGAAGCAGGATCCAAGCGCTCAAGCACCATGAAGGTACTGGGCCGATTCCCAGTGAAGTAGCTGTGCCCAGTACTACCAGGCCGCCCCACCATCAACGCCTGGGCCTGAGCCAGAGCATTCGCCAGCAACCGAGGATGGTGCTCAGGCAAATCATGCCCGCCCTCCCGCAGCGCGATGAACTCCACGGGGACGATGTCAGGCCCCTGGTGAATCATCTGAAAGAACGCATGCTGCCCGTTGGTACCAGGCTCCCCCCAGATCACAGGCGAAGTCGCAAACGGAAGAATCTCGCCACTGGCATCGACGCCCTTGCCGTTGCTCTCCATCTCCAACTGCTGCAGATACGCAGGCAAGCGCCGCAAGCCGTGGCTATAAGGAGCAATGCTGCGACTGGTGAACTCAAAGAAATTGCGGTACCAAACATCGAGCAAGCCCAACCGAACCGGCAGGTTCTCCTCGAGCGGAGCACAACGGAAATGCTCATCCATCGCATGCGCACCACCCAGCATCGCGCGGAAGTTCTCTGCGCCGATGGCGATGGCGATCGGCAGTCCGATGGCTGACCACATCGAATAGCGCCCCCCGACCCAATCCCAGAAACCGAGCGTGGTGTCGATGCCGAACTCCGCGGCCGATGCCAGATTGGTCGTGAGCGCGATGAAATGGCGGCTCAATGAAAGATGCGGCGCATCCCGCTGCGTCGAACCGCCATTGGCCAGAAACCACTTGCGCGCCGCGTGGGCATTGAGCATGGTTTCGGCTGTGGTGAACGTCTTCGATGCGATCAGAAACAGCGTGCTCTCAGGCTTGATCTTGCGAAGCACATTGCCCAGCTCCATGCCATCTACATTCGAGATGAAATGCAGCTTCTTGTCCGGATGCGTGAAGTCTTCCAGCGCCTTCACCGCCATCGCCGGACCGAGGTCCGAGCCACCGATGCCGATGCTCACGATGTCGGTGATCGCATCATTCGCCCGCACCTGCTCGGCAATTGCCAGCATGGCATCGAGCGTGGAATGCACGTCGGCCAGGCTTTGCGCGACAAAGCTATTCACCGGCTCGCGGTACCCCGCCTCGCCCTTGGCCGGGCTGCGCAGCAGCCAGTGCATGACGGCACGGTTTTCGGTGTTGTTGATGGGCTCGCCCGCAAACATCGCGTCGCGATAGGCCTCGAAGCCGGACTCCCGCGCCAACTGCGTCAACAGTTGGCGGGTGTGCGCATTGGCGAGATTTTTCGACAGGTCGGCAAACACCAGCGGGGCCTGCTGACTGAACTGTGCGAATCGCTCCGGCTCTTCGGTAAACGCCTGGCGCAGGTTGAAGTCACGACCTTCGGTGTCGTAATGCTGCTTCAACAACTGCCACGCCGGCGTGCGGTCGCAGCGGGTTCGCGGGTCCAGAAATGTCATGCAGCGGCCGCAGTCATCGTCATCATCATTTGTTCGAGCTTGGCGGCGTCGGCGGCAAAGGCGCGGATGCCTTCTGCCAGCTTTTCGGTCGCCATGGCGTCCGCGTTGAGGGCGTAGCGGAAGCCCGCTTCGTTGTAGCCCACGACCGGCAGATCCAGCCCCAGTGCGGCCTGTGGGTCGAGTGCGCGCTGCACCGGCTCATTGCTTTCGGCCAGCTTGGCCAGCAGATCGGGGGCGATGGTCAACAGATCGCAGCCCGCGAGTGCGGTGATTTGGCCCACGTTGCGAAAGCTCGCGCCCATCACTTCGGTCGCGATGCCGAAGCGCTTGTAATGGTTGTAGATCGCGCGCACCGATTGCACGCCCGGATCATTGGGGCCGGCCATGGCGGCCTCGTCCCAGCTGCTGCCGGCCTGCTTCTTGTACCAGTCGTAGATGCGACCGACAAAGGGCGAAATCAATTGCACCTTGGCCTGGCCACAGGCCACGGCCTGGGCGAACGAGAACAGCAGTGTCAGATTGGTGTGGACGCCGCGTTGCTCCAGATATTTGGCGGCCTGGATGCCCTCCCAGGTGGAGGCGATCTTGATCAGCACGCGGTCGATGTGCACGCCCTCGGCCTGGTACAGCTCGACGATGCGTTCCGCGCGGGCGATGGTGGCCTCGGTGTCGAACGACAGGCGTGCATCCACTTCGGTCGATACGCGGCCCGGAATGATGGACAGGATTTCGCAGCCGAAGCGCACGATCAGGCGATCCATCAGCTCGTCGATCTCGCGGCCGCGCCACTTCGTCACGCACTCCTGCATCAGCGGCGCATACTCCGGCTTTTGCACGGCCTTGAGAATCAGCGACGGATTGGTCGTCGCATCCTGCGGCTGAAACGCGCTCAATTGGTGGAAGTCACCGGTATCGGCAACTACGGTGGTGAATTGTTTGAGTGCTTCAAGTTGATTCATGGCAGTCCTCCCCATCAATGATTGGTCTCTGATCATCCTCTGTCGGTCGACCGATGAGGTGCGGCAACCCATGAGTGTATTCGTAGGAATAACCCAAAGCCGTATTGTCCAAGCTTGAAACTCGGTAACATGACTACCGGCCCTCCCAGTTACAACTTCACAAACTTTTTTCGCGCCATGAGTTTCGATCTGGTTTTGTTTGGTGGCACCGGCGATCTCGCTTGGCGCAAGCTCCTTCCCGCCCTGTTTCAGGCATGGCGCCACGGTTCCCTGCCGCCCGGCGGCCGCATCATCGGTGTCGCCCGGGACGACATGAGCGACAGCGCCTACCGCGCGCTGATTGCCAGTCGCCTCGATGTCGTGGACTCGGACAAGCGCCCGAGTAACGAGGAATTCGAGGAATTCGCTCAATTGCTGCAGTATCTGCGCATGGATCTGTCCGAGCCTGCGGATTACCAGCGCCTCGCGCAGACCCTGCGGGAGCGCAACGCCGACACGGTGGTGATGTATCTGGCCACCGCGCCCAATCTGTTCCCCATCGCCTGCGAGCAGCTGGGTGCGGCCGGACTGAACACCCCCAACACCCGCGTGGTGCTGGAGAAGCCGCTCGGGCATGACCTCGCCTCCAACCGGCGCATCAACGCCGTGGTGCGCACGGTGTTCGAAGAGAAACAAATCTTCCGCATCGACCATTACCTCGGCAAGCCGTCGGTGCAGAACCTGCTCGCCCTGCGCTTTGGCAACACCTTGTTCGAGCCGCTGTGGCGGCGCGAGACGGTGGCCAGCGTCGAAATCACCATGGCCGAGAAAATCGGCGTGGAAAAGCGCGGCGCGTTCTACGAAGGCACCGGCGCACTGCGCGACATGGTGCAGAACCATGCGCTGCAACTGCTGTGCGCCATTGCCATGGAGCCGCCGATCAATGCCCACGCCGATGCGATTCGCGATGAAAAGCTGAAGGTGCTGCGCTCGCTCCTGCCCTGGAACGCGGCCACGCTGGCGCGCGACGTCGTGCGCGGCCAGTACACCGCCGGCAGTTTGAGCGGCGATCGCGTCAACGGCTATGTGAACGAACCCGGCGTCGCCCCCGACAGCCGCACCGAGACCTTCGTCGCGCTGCGCATGGAGATTGCCAACTGGCGCTGGGCCGGCGTGCCGTTCTATATCCGCACCGGCAAGCGACTGGCCTCGCACGAGGCGCATATCGCGATCAATTTTAGGCCCGCGCCCCACCCCATCTACCGCACGCCGCCCGGCATGGCGAATCGACTGGTGATTCACCTGCAGCCGCGCGACGGGCTGGCCATGCATTTGTTCTCGGCCGGCAATACCAAGCGCGGCACGCCCATGGCCGATGCGCAGTCGCTGGCTCCCGTGCAGCTCGATCTGGACTTCGACAAGCGCTTTGGCAGCCAGCGCGTGGGTGCCTACGAGCGCTTGCTGCTGGATGTGATCGCCGGTCGCCTGAACCTCTTCGTGCGAGCCGATGAACAAGAGGCCGCGTGGCGCTGGGTCGAGCCCATCATGCAGGCCTGGAAAGAATCGGAAGACGGCCCGCGCC
Organism: uncultured Comamonadaceae bacterium; assembly: GCA_937862875.1. Classification (GTDB taxonomy): domain Bacteria; phylum Pseudomonadota; class Gammaproteobacteria; order Burkholderiales; family Burkholderiaceae_C; genus Diaphorobacter_A. Next base: position 3,926 of record CALMCS010000765.1, on the reverse strand, counting down.
CTTACGCGGCGGGCTCGTGGGGACCGAGCGCCGCAAGCGCGCTGGTCGCCCGTGATGGAAATACCTGGATGGAAGAATGCTAGACAGAATCACCGCATCGCTGCCCTCGCTCGCTCCTGCCGAGCAACGCGTCGCGCAGTTGGTACTGGACGATCCGCGTGCGTTTTCGCATCTGCCGGTGCGTGAATTGGCCGCGCGTTCCAACGTGAGCAAACCCACGGTGGTGCGTTTTTGCCGCAGCATGGGTTATGACGGCCTCGCCGATTTCAAACTCAAACTCGCGGGCAGCGTGAGCGAAGGCGTGCCCTTCATTCACCGCAGTGTGGACGCCGACGACAAGACCAACGATGTGCTGGTCAAGGTGGTGGACAACGCCGTGGCGGCCTTTCTGCAATACCGCAATGCCGCCAGCACCGCGGCACTCGAGCGCGCGGCACTGGCCATCGCCTCCACCTGGCAAACCGGCAAGCGCATCGAATTCTATGGTGCCGGCAACTCCGGCATCGTGGCGCAGGACGGTCAGCACAAGTTCTTTCGACTGGGCATCACCAGCATCAGCACCAGCGATGGACACATGCAGGTGATGAGCGCGACCATGCTCGGCCCAGGCGATTGCGCGGTCATCATCAGCAACTCGGGCCGCACGCGCGACCTGATGGATGCGGCGGACATCGCGCGCAAGAATGGCGCGACGACGATTGCGATCACCGCCAGCGGCTCGCCGCTGGCCCACACCTGCCAAATCCACCTTGCCGCCGACCACCCCGAAGGCTACGACCGCTACAGCCCCATGGTGTCGCGCCTGCTGCATTTGCTGATCATCGACGTGCTGGCGACCGCCGTGGCGCTGCGAATCGGCGAGCCGCTGCAGCCGGTGCTGCAGCAGATGAAAAACAACCTGCGCGCCAAACGCTATACCTGACGCGCTTTTGACGCGTTTATTGATGCGCTTTCAAACGCGCATCATCATGTGCTCGGCCAACGACGTGGTCGCGATGGGCGCGCGTTCCGCCTTGGGGTTTGCCGCGTTCGCGCCGCCCGACGACTCGCTCTCGTCGGGGGCGAAGTCGGCGATGTATGTCTTCCAATACTCCACGCCATTGACGAACGCTTCCACGATCTTCAGAAAGCTCGGCGAGGTCGCGTTCTCCAGCTCGACCGTGCGCGTGAGCAGCACCTGATTGAACACCGGGTCGAACGACAGGGTCGCGCCTTGCGTGGCGTTGCCGAACAGGTTGGCCGTCAACAGTTCACGGTAGAACTGCTCGCGGCCCTGCGCCGGGGGCTCGCCCAGCACGCTGTAGATCTGCAGCAGTTCTTCGTCCGCCACATGCTCGAAGTCGATCGCCAGATGCGTGTCGACCATCAATCGCGAGCAATGCTGCTCGTTGAACACCAACGCATCGCCGAGCGCGATGCTCTGGCCCAGGTCGCGCATCAATTGGTCTGCACTGGCACTCATGTGGACTCCAACAAAACGGAAAGGTGAATGGACATTGAATATTTTTTTGAAAGACAACGGGGCTCACGTCGGCTGCAGGCTGACCTGAGTCGTCACCGCCGGAGTTCCGAGAATGACGTCGCCGTTGGCATTCATGTGAAGGCGCGTCGTGTTGCGGATGAAACTGGTATCCGGATTCAAGGCCACCACATTGCTGTTCGGGGAACGCCCCCATTGATAATCATCGGTTTCAAAAGCCTGTGCAATCTGCGTTCGCAGCGAGGTTGCCGTGATCCAGAAACCGCCGTTCCCATCCGGCGACACATCGAAGTGGTTAGTTTCCTTCTTGAAATCGGCAGACACGATGCGCCCGTCGGATAGCAGGTAAGGCGAATGCGAAGAGAGGCCCACATGCTCCATTCCCGCACCCAACCCCTGGTGGAAGATGCGCGAAATGTTCAGCGCCTTGGCCTTGTCGCCTCTCGTCAGTTGCAACAATCGGGCATCGGCATCCTGATAAATTGCGTCCTTGGTACGCTTGGTCGGCTCGTAGGTCGTGAAATCGAAGGACTGCTCCAGCGCGCTGAAGTCTCGCTGCTGCATTCCATCGTTCCAGGTGTATTTGGCACGCGTCACGTCCTTCGCGAAATCGGCCGTGATGCATTGGTATCCGGGCACCGCGGCGTTTTGGGACTTTGACCTGACCAACCCGTCCAAATCGTTCTGCAGCATCGAGAGCGCTTGGTCACCAATCGTCTTGACGGGCACCACCACGGGAAGATCATTGGGCGACTGGGCCATGATCACTCCGTAGGACTGAGCCAGCACGGCCGTAGTACTGGGCAAGATGTTCAGCAGGGCCGTCGGCAGTTGCTTCCCGATCTGCAGACCGTCTTGCACCACCTTCTGATCGGCACAGCGCGCAAACATCCGCAGGTCGATCGATTGGTCAAAGATGATTTTTCCGGCACCGGGTTCGAAGAGCTCTTCCTCGACCAGCATCGTCTCGCCCGTAGCCGCCAGCGCCTCCGTGATGTCCTCGAACTCCTGACTCTGCGCCAGACGCGCGACGGACTCGAACTCATCGGGGGCCATCAGCGTGAAGGCCGATGACATCAGCTGCTCGCGCAACTCCATGAAGGCGTCGCCGCCATCGAGCAGCAACTCCATATCCTTGGTGGCCGTCGCGGTGAATTCCGCGAGCGCCTTCAGGCCTTCCACGTCGCCTCGGGCCAATGCGCTCATGGCGGGCTGCACACCCAGCGCAAATTGACCCAGTACCGTTTCGCGCAAGGTATCGGCCAGCGGGCCTTTCAGCTTCTCCACGCCCAAGGCCTTCAAGGACGAGAGCACATCCACCAATTCATGCTGCGACAGTTGCAAGATGTCGGCTTGAGTCAGCATCGACAGCGAGGTGGTGAGAAATTTCACTTGGCTGTCGATACTTGCCATGTTCAGTTGGTGCGTCTCGGCATGCTTTTGGGCATTGCCCAGGGCCAGCACCACCTGTTTCAAGTCACCGACCGCTGCCCGCAGGTTGAGCGGCGATCCACCCACCGCAGCCAACTGTTTGACCACCTCGGTTTCCAGCTGCACGGCGCGGTTGGCGATCGAATCGGTGATCAGGTTGCGGGTAGCGCCCACATCTTCGTCGGCGATGCTGTCCTGCGCCACCAGCAGCGAGTGCATGTCGTCGCTGGACACGCCCTTCATGATGAACGATGTCCAGGCAGTTGCCTTGGATTGCTGCTCGGCCGTGGTGGCGTCCGGGTCGATATGCGTGCCGATGGCCCGGATCAATACCACGTTGAGCATCTTTTCGAACTTCTCTGGCGGCAGATGTCCATAGCCCGCAGTGGCCAGCGCATCGCTCGCCAACTCGCGCAGCATGGAGAAGGTCTTGGAGCAATCGGCTCCATTCAGGGTTTGCTGTGTGACCTGCGCGATGGCGAAATCCAGCGAAGGCTGCAAGTCCGAATACACCTCCGCTGAGACGCTGCGTTCGCGCGCCGCCGCTTGTTGGTCCACCTGATTCTTCAGTTTTTGCAGGCCCGGGCTGTCGCTGAGCGTTTTGGAGTCGAGGGCCCCGAATGCATCTTGCAGCGCCACAAGCTCGGCGCCATCCAGCGACGACAGCTTTCCAGTCGCCACCGACGAGAGCACGGCGTTGAGCGATTGACCATGGGTGGTCGCCGGTTTGGCCGCCTTGTCGAGTTGGTTGCCGAGCGACACCAGCACGGAAGGAGAAGCCCGCCCCGAACGCAACTCGGTGGTGATCTTGCTGAACAGCTGGCCCACCGCCTCCTGCCCTTCGCGCACCTTGCGATCCGCGCGCGCCGTGGTCGCCGCCGGAGAGCTCCCGAAAAGGCGTGAGAAGAACGACGGCGACGCATTACTGGCTGGTCCGGCCCCGCCTGGCGTCGCGGTGGAGGTACGCGGCGCGGCAGGCTGCGTCGCCTGCGCCGTGCGGCCCCCTATCTGCCCC
>CALMCS010000764.1 GCA_937862875.1 uncultured Comamonadaceae bacterium | reverse complement strand
GCAGGTCTATCCGGCTGCTGCAGCCAATGCCGAAGCAGCTGCAACCCCGGACGCGCAAGCGACCGAGGCCAAGGGCACTGCCGAAAGCGGCGACGCCGCCCAGTCCACCGAGCCCGCCCCGCGCGAGCCCGAAGCTGAAGCGGTCGACCACGAACCGGCAATGGCGGCTTCGTTCTGACCCACGCCAGGCTCCACTCCGGGGCCTGACCGTTTCTCCCACCTGATCCGTGCCCTCCCTTCGGGGAGGTGCACGCGTTCGCGCTTTTTATCCCTAGCGTCAGGCCAGGCCATCCGGCCCGGGCAGATGCACGTCTTATCCCAGGAGAATTGCCATGTCTCTCGCAACCCGCTTTGCCCATCGTTCCCCGGTGCTGCGCGCGGATCGTCCCTTGTCGGACGACCAGATCCGTGCTGTTGCCCCTTCCATCTTCGCTGACGCTCCCCACGGAAGCCGATCCGAGCGGTATGCCTACATACCGACCGCGACTGTGCTGACCAAGCTGCGTCAGGAGGGCTTCGAGCCCTTCATGGTGTGCCAGACCCGTGTCCGCAACGAGGACCGGCGCGAGTTCACCAAGCACATGATCCGCATGCGCCATGCGAGCCAGATCAATGGCTCGGAAGCCAACGAGATCATCTTGCTCAATAGCCATGACGGCACCAGCAGCTATCAGATGCTGGCTGGCATGTTCCGCTTCGTCTGCCACAACGGCCTGGTCTGCGGTGAAACCACTGCCGACATCCGTGTCCCCCACAAGGGCGACGTGGCGGGTGAGGTGATCGAAGGCGCCTACGAGGTCCTCCAGGGCTTCGAGCAGGTGCAGGCGTCGCGAGACGCCATGCGCGTCATCACCCTGGAAACAGGGGAAGAGGAAATCCTCGCGCGCTCCGCACTGGCGCTCAAGTACGACGATCCGACCAGGCCTGCGCCTGTCTCGGAGACTCAACTGCTTGCGCCCCGGCGCTTCGACGATCGACGACCGGACCTCTGGTCGGTGTTCAACCGCATCCAGGAAAACATGGTCAAGGGTGGCCTGACGGCACGCACGTCCAATGGACGCCGGCAGCGTACCCGCGAAGTGCAAGGCATCGACCAGAACCTGCGCCTGAACCGGGCGTTGTGGATGCTGGCCGATGGCATGCGCCAACTGAAGGCCTAGCGCCGCACGGACCACGCCCCTCGCGGGCGCGGTCCGTTTCTTTTTCCCTTGGATCTCGCGATCCCCCCAATCATCGAAGGAGCACATCATGGCGGCCAAATCAGCCCCGAAGTCCAGCGCACCCCTCATCGTCCCCGGGCAGCTCACGCTGCGCACCATCAACGGCCGCAATGGCCGGTTCAATGTCGGCCGCCTGGTCACCGCCATCGGTGAGTTCGCGGTCAAGGATGCAGAGCTGGAGCAGTACCCCGAAGGCAAGTACGACGGGGAGTTCCACATCCGCTTCATCTATCCCAAGGCCTATCCCACGGCCGGCGGAATGCGTTTCGAAATCCGCGCCAACCTGGACGGCATGACCCTTTCGGGCCTGGACCGGCTGAGCAAGGACGAGGCTCGCAGCTTCGCCACGCAAGAGGTCGATCCGCTGGACGAGGACGTGGCTCAGCCATCGGCTACGCCGGCGGTCAAGCCTGCTGCCGATCCTGTGCAGGCCTCGGCCGATCCGCTGATCGATACCACGCCCTTTGGTGTGGATGCGCCATCTGCGACCGTGGCTGCCTCCGGCGGCCCCGACAGTGACGATGCCGCATTGTTCGGCCTGCTGTGGCCGCTGGGCGACTCCGTGAAACTGGATTCGACCATCGACCGCCGCACCCTGCGTGCACAGATCGCCCGGCTGGGCGAACTGGGCTACGCCCTCGACTTCAAGTCACAGCAGTGGAACCGGCCCGAACAACAGGCCGCCTGATCTGCCTCGCCGCATCCGCGGCATCTTCATCCACCCGCCGGGGCTCCGTCCCGCCAGGGAGGACTCCGGCATTTTCTTGCAGGAGAACTTCATTATGGGCTGGCTTTTCTCATCACGCACCCGGTCAGAACTGATCCGGGACCTCATCCAACCCGAAGACCGCGAGCGCGCCAGCGTCCGCATCATCGCGCATACGCTGCGTGGCAACGTGCTGTGGTCCGTTGTCGAGATCACGGCCAAGGCCGAAGGCGTTCACCAGGATCTCGCGCCCGGCGAGTCCTTGTGCTACATCCGCTGCGACCTGCTCCAACGCAGTGGCGGTCAGTGGGGGTACAAGGGCATGGACGAGTCCATGTCACCGTACTACTACACCTGCCCGCTGCGCTATCTCGAGATGGCCAAAGAGATCTCGCCCGATTGGCGCGAGAAGGTTCGGGCCTATCACGCTCAGCGGCGCCGGCCAGCAGCTTTGTCGCAACTGGCCGTGGCCTGAAGGAGGACGCGATGGACACTTCGCTGCAATCCCTCTCGTCCGAGCTGCTGGGCCAGGTCGAAGACCAGCTGTCCAACAACGAGGTTTCCTCAGACGAGGAACTGGTTGAGGACTTCATCCAGGCCGGCCTGACCGAGGCACAGGCGCAGGAAGCCATCGGCTACCGCGACCGCTATCTCATCAACGTGTACCACCAGGACTTCACGCCGATTCGTACCCCAGGACGTGCATTGCGTTTCAACCCGCACGCCAGGGACTTCGAGCCGGAGTAGTCCGCATTCCTTCATCCCTTTCGGGGCATCACTGCCCCTGCGGGCGGTGCTGCCCCTCATTTCATCGAGGACGCCACCATGCCTGAACCTTCATCTTCCAACCCCCTGTACCGCATCGATGAATGCAGCGACCTCATGGCCGATGCATGCGTTTGCAGCGATCAGGGCGATCTGATCTTTCTCTCGATCTGGGCGCGGGATACCGCGATCCAGCAGTTCCTGGCCCGGCTGACGCTGGGCCGCGACGAAGATGGGCTGGAGCAATTCCACCTCATCACCGATCAAGGGAGCTCCATCCCCGTGTTCGTCGGATCGGTCGACCGCTTGGAAAAGCGTCT
>CALMCS010000763.1 GCA_937862875.1 uncultured Comamonadaceae bacterium | reverse complement strand
GCCACGTTGTCGGCCTTGCCGAACACTTTGAGCAGTGCGTAGCCGTCGTAACACGCGGCGAGGATGTCGCTGCCCAGTGCCACCTGGGTGTCGGCGCACTTGGCGGCCAGGGCTTCCAGGCGGTTGAGGCGCGGGCGCAGCGCGTCGAAGGCGGCGAAGTCGCGCTTGAGCTCTTCGAGGTCGAAGCCGGGGGGCAGGGCTTGGCGGTTCTGGTCGAGGATGGCGGCGGTCTGGCGGCAGAAGCTTTCGGTCTTGTCGCCAATCTTCGACAGGCGGCGCATCTGTTCGGCGTCGAGGGACACGAAGGCGTTGAGCATGCGTTCGACGGTGTCGAGGGCGGCGTCGAGCTGGGGCAGGTCTTCGGTGAGTTCGAGGGAGATCAGGTTCTGGGTCACGGTTCGGCTCCGGTAGTGGTGTGGGCGCGCGCAACACTTGTCCAGCCAGTGTTTGGGCGGTCTGGATAATACATAAAGATATGACTACGGGTTGGCTTGGGGCCCGGTCGGGCGGTCGCAGCACGCCATTGCCGGCAGGCCCGCGTTGTTCCGGGGCATCCGCCGGCGAATTGCCCGGTGCATTGCCCGATGAATTGCCCCCGGTTTCTCCCCTTCTTCTGCCCTTGGCCGCAGCGCCGTCTGAGCGACCATCCGGAGCATGAACGGTAGTCTCAACCTGCGCACCCTCTTCGCCCCGAGCAACATCCGCACGCTCGCCGGCCCGCTGCTCATCATCCTGATTCTGGCGATGATGGTGCTGCCGTTGCCGGCATTTGTCCTCGACCTGATGTTCACCTTCAACATTGCGGTCTCGGTGATGGTGATGCTGGTGGCGATGTTCACCAAAAAGCCGCTGGATTTCTCGGTGTTTCCCACCGTGCTGCTGGTGACCACGCTGCTGCGCCTGTCCCTCAACGTGGCATCCACCCGGGTCGTGCTGCTTGAGGGGCACACCGGGCCGGACGCCGCCGGCAAGGTGATCGAGGCCTTCGGCCACTTCCTGGTGGGCGGCAATACCGCGGTGGGTCTGGTGGTGTTCATCATCCTCACCCTGATCAACTTCGTGGTGATCACCAAGGGCGCCGGGCGGATCGCCGAAGTGGGGGCCCGTTTCACCCTCGACGCCATGCCCGGCAAGCAGATGGCGATCGATGCCGACCTCAACGCCGGCCTCATCGACGAAAAGGAAGCCAAGCGCCGCCGCGCCGAAACCTCCCAGGAGGCCGATTTCTACGGTGCCATGGACGGTGCGTCGAAGTTTGTGCGCGGCGATGCCGTGGCCGGCATCCTGATCATGGCCATCAACGTCATTGGCGGGCTCATCGTCGGCGTGCTCCAGCACAACATGGAGCTTGCCCAGGCCGCCAACAACTACACGCTGCTGACCATCGGCGACGGCCTTGTCGCCCAGTTGCCGGCGTTGATCATCTCGGTGGCTGCCGGCCTCGTGGTGTCCCGCGTCGGTGACGACGGCGACATGGGCTCCCAGGTCATCGGGCAGGTTTTCTCCAATCCGCAGGTGCTGATCCTCACCGCGGCCATCCTCGGCATCCTGGGCCTCATCCCCGGCATGCCTAACTTCGTGTTCCTGCTGCTGGCCAGCGGTCTGGGCTATCTGGCCTGGCGGGGCGGGGTGCGCGACGTGGAGGGCACAGCAGAAGAAGCACCCGCCGCCGCCGCGCCGGTGGCGCCGGTCGAAAGCCAGGAGGCCAGCTGGTCCGACGTTACCCCGGTGGATGTTCTCGGCCTCGAAGTGGGCTACCGCCTGATTCCGATGGTGGACAAGGGGCAGGACGGCGAGCTTCTCAAGCGCATCCGCGGCCTGCGCAAAAAATTTGCCAGTGACATCGGCTTCCTTGCCGCGCCGGTGCACATCCGCGACAACCTCGAGCTCAAGCCCAACGCCTACCGCATCGTCCTCAAGGGCGTCGAAATCGGCACCGGCAGCGCCTTTCCGGGGCAGTTCATGGCGATCAATCCGGGCCGCGTGTCCGGCCCGCTGGCTGGCCGCGAAACCACCGACCCGGCCTTCGGCCTGCCGGCCGTGTGGATCGACGCCAGCCAGCGCGAGCAGGCTCACGCCCTAGGCTACACGGTGGTCGACGCAAGTACCGTGGTGGCCACCCACCTCAACCACCTGATCCTCAGTCACGCGCCGGAACTCCTCGGGCGCACCGAAACCCAGGCGCTCCTCGACCATATCGCCAAGGACAGCCCCAAGCTGGTCGAAGACCTGGTGCCCAAGCTGCTGCCGCTGGCCACCGTCCAGCGGGTGCTGCAAAACCTCCTCGACGAAGGCGTCAACATTCGCGACATGCGCACCATCGTCGAAGTTCTCGCCGAGTTTTCGCCGCGGATACAGGATCCGCTGGAACTCACATCGCGCATCCGTCAGGCCCTTGGCCGGGCCATCGTCCAGGGGCTCTTTCCTGGCAACGGCGAAGTCCAGGTCATGGCCCTCGACCCGGGCCTTGAGCGCGTGCTCCTGCAGGCCATGGCGGGCGGCGGGCCGGAAGGCGGCGCCATCGAGCCAGGCCTTGCCGAAACCCTGCTGCGCGAAACCGCTGCGGCGGCCCAGCGCATGGAGGATATCGGCCTGCCGCCGGTGCTGCTGGTGCCGGCGCCGCTGCGCTGGCTGCTGTCGCGCTTCCTGCGCCGCAGCGTGCCCAGCCTCAAGGTCGTGTCCAACTCCGAAGTGCCTGAAACCCGCCTGATCCGCGTCTCCGCGATGATCGCAGCGACACCCGGATAGCAGCAGAAAGTTTTCCGGCGCCGGAATAGCACCCTAAAACCTGTCTTTTCCCGGCCATCGAATGCGCGGCGGCTACGGATAATCAAAAGTACCGAAGTGCCCACGTCAATCCCGTGAAAGCCTTCGTACCGGAGACAGGAGCATGAACGTCAAGCGCTACTTTGCCAAAACCGCCCGCGAGGCCCTTCGCATGCTGAAGGACGACCTCGGGTCGGATGCGGTCGTGCTCGCCAATCGGGCGGCCAACGGCGGCGTCGAAATTCTCGCGCTACCGGCCGGCGATGTGGCGAGCCTCCAGCGTGCCCGCAGCCAGGCCCAGGCCCAGGCGGCCGCCGCTGCCGCTGTTGCCGCGCCGGTTGCCGCCCCCCAGCCCAAGCCGCCCGCCGATTTCTTCGACGACGATTTTCGTGTCAGCCTCTCCCGCGCGGCAGCAGCCCAGCCGGCTGCGCCTGCACCGGCGGCAGCGCGTCCCGCTGCGCCCCGTGCCCCGGAAATGCAGCCCTTCAATCCGCCGCGGGTTGAACTCAATCGCGATGTGTTTCATGCCGCTTCGGCCCAGGTGCGCCGCCCGCCCGCGCCCCCGCCTGCGCCGGAGGCCAGCCGCTCCCCGCTGCGCAAGGACGGCCCGCGCCCGGCCGACGCCACGCCGCGCCAACGTCCGCCCGGCATCGAGGAAGAGGCGCGTATCCGCGCGCTCGAATCCGCCAACTCCCAGATGGCCAGCGAACTGGCGGCCATTCGCGGCATGATCGAACGCCAGCTGGCGGGTTTCGCCTGGGGCGAGATGAGCCGCAATGCCCCGGGTCGCGCCCGCCTGATCGGCGATCTGCTGGAAGCCGGTTTTTCTGCCAGCCTGGCGCGCGAACTGGCTGAAGAAGTGCCCGAGGACGAAGCCCCCGAAGAAGCTCATCGCCTGTTGCACGACGCCATGGCCCGGCGCTTTCACGCGATGGATTGCGACGCCGACATCATTGACCGCGGCGGTGTTTTCGCCCTCGTTGGCCCCACCGGCGTCGGCAAGACCACCACCACCGCCAAGCTGGCCGCCCGCTGCGTGGTTCGCCACGGCGCCGACAAGCTGGCCCTGATCACCACCGACAGCTACCGGATCGGCGCCCACGAGCAGCTGCGCATCTACGGCCGCATTCTCGGTGTGCCGGTTTACGTGGTGCGCGACGCCACCGACCTGCGCGAAACCCTGGCCAGCCTGCGCGACAAGCACATGGTTCTGATCGACACGATGGGCATGAGCCAGCGCGACAAGATGGTCGCCGAGCAGGCCTCCATGCTGACCGGCGCCGGAAAGGTCTCGCGCCTGCTGCTGCTCAACGCCACCAGCCGCGGTGACACCCTCGACGATGTGATCCGCGCCTATGCCGGCGATGACCTGACCGGCGTCATCCTCACCAAGATGGACGAAGCCGTGTCGCTTGCGCCGGTGCTCGACGTGGCCATCCGCCACCACGTGGATGTGTATTACGTGGCCAACGGCCAGCGGGTGCCCGAAGATCTCCACCTGCCCGACCGCAGCGCACTGCTCGACCAGGCCCTGCGTGAACTGCCAGCCAATTCGCCCTTTCGACTCGACCCGCTTGAAGCCGGCCTGATGATGGCCTCGGCCGGCCAGGCGAACATTTCCAGTGCGCGCGGAGGCCTCTGAAATGCTTCATTCCGCCGATCAAGCCGCCGGCCTGCGCCGCCTTTTCCGCCGGACGCCGTCTGCCGTGGTGGCGCTGTTTACATCCGGCCGGGCGCCCCGCGACCTGGCTGTCCAGACCCTCCTTGCCCTGACCGAAGGTGCGCGCCGGATCGTGGCGATAGACGAACACGGGCCCGAGCGCGGCTCCCTGCTGGCGGCCTTCGGTTACCCGGAAGCGGGCGACCTGCTCGGTGCCTTGCAGGGCCCGTTCGAGGTGACCGACACCATGCGTGAAGTGGCCGAGGGCCTGTGGGTGGTGCCGGCTGCCGCCGCAGCGCTGGCCGTGCCGCTGCTCGACGATGCCCAGCACGCCCGCCTCGAAGCGGCGATTGCCGAATTGCAGCGCCGCACTGACCTTCTCGCCATCCACACCACGGGGGACGCCCGCAACCTGACGCCCTTTGCCCGCGCTGCCGGTCGTCGCCTGCTGGTGGTCGAAGCCAGCGGCGTGGGCGCACGGGGCGCCTGCCAGTGGATCAAGGGCCTAGCTGCCGCCGGTGCCGGATCTCTCGAAATTGCGGTTAGCGGCGCCCGTGACCGGGCCGACGCCACCGCGCTGTTTGCCAGCCTCAACGATTTCACCACGCGGCATGTGGGCCTGCCGCTGGTGTGGCGCGGCGAGGTCGAACGCGACCCGCTGGCCGATGCCATGACTGCGCCACTGGGGGCCCGCCACCCGGCGGAAGGCGCCCAGGCATTCATCCGCCGCCTGCGCGCCTGGTCGGCCCAATCCGGCATGACGGGGTGAGTGCTGTGTGCCATGTGTGAAATTTTGTTACACGGGGTCGCGTAGAAGCCTATCGTTGCCGTAAACAAAAGCATAACGTGGCGTGTGACCCCGAACCCAGACCAGAAAGCTGACCAAAGATGTACACCGCTTCCGGCACCCTCGATAAAGAGCAGCTCGTTGTTCAATACGCGCCGCTGGTCAAGCGCATTGCCTATCACCTGATGGCCAAGCTTCCGGCCAGCGTGCAGGTGGAAGACATCATCCAGAACGGAATGATGGGGCTGCTTGACGCCATCAACCGCTACGAGGAAGGCCTCGGCGCCCAGTTCGAGACCTATGCCGTGCAGCGCATCCGTGGCTCGATGCTCGACGGC
>CALMCS010000762.1 GCA_937862875.1 uncultured Comamonadaceae bacterium | reverse complement strand
GTACCAGGGACCGGGCAGATTGGTCGAATCGCTGTTCCAGTAGAGCAGATCGAATGGCGGTGGTGTCTCGCCCTTCAGGTAGTTACCGACGACATAGTTCCAGACCAGATCGTTGGGGCGCAGAAAGCTGAAGGTCGAGGCCAAGTCTTGCCCCTTCATCAGACCGCCGCTGCCCATCTGCATTTCGCGATAGCGCACGAAGCTCTCGTCGATGAACACATCGAGGATGCCAGTGTCGGTGAAGTCCACCAGTGCGGTGAGCAGCGTGGCGCTGGCCACCGGCGACTGCTTGCGCGCAGCCAGCACGCCCAGCGCATTCACCAGCATGGTGCCGCCGACGCAGAAGCCCAGTGCATTGATCTGGTCGGAGCCCGAGACTTCCTGCGTGGTGGTGATCGCCTTGATGACGGCGTTCTCGATGTAGTCATCCCAGGTCGTCTGCGCCATCGACTCATCGGGATTGCGCCAGCTCACCACAAAGGTGCGGTGCCCTTCGGCGACCAGGTGGCGAATCAGCGAGTTCTCGGGTTGCAGGTCGAGGATGTAGAACTTGTTGATGCACGGAGGCACCAGCAGAAACGGTCGCTCGTAGACTTTGGTGGTCAGCGGCTTGTACTCGAGCAACTGGAAGTATTCGTTCTCGAACACCACCGCGCCCTCAGTAGTCGCGACGTTGCGGCCGACCTCGAACTGGCTTTCGTCGGTCATCGAGATGTGGCCCTGGCGCATGTCGTGCAACATGTTGGCCATGCCCTTGGCGATGCTCTCGCCCTGGGTCTCGATGGCCTTCTTCTGCGCGTCGGCGTTGAAGGCCAGGAAGTTGCTGGGCGACATGGCCGCCACCCATTGCTCCACGCCGAAGCGGATGCGGGAGCGGGTTTTCTCGTCGGCCTCGACCGCATCGACCATGCCCATCAGGGCCTTGGCTTGCAGCATGTAGGCGGAGGCAATGGAGGTAGCGATGGGGCTTTGGGCCCAGCCTTCGCCAGAGAAGCGCCGATCGGCAACCGGCTTTCCCGTCTCCTGCAAGCTGCTCGCGATGAGCGCCTGCATTTCCTTGACGTAGTTTTGCTGAACTTCGGTGAGCTTTTCGCTCGACAGATTCAGCGGTTTGTGAGCCTGCAGGGAGGCGGTCATGGCACCCAGATCTGCGGGTGGCATGGACTGCAGCAATTTGCTCCAGCTATCGCCCCACAGTTGCTGGAATTTGCGGGCACCCTCAGCCCATTGTGCGTCAGAATCCATGGTGTCTCCTACGGTCGCGTTGCAATGACGATTATTGTTCCGGCGTTTACATCCTACAGCCTGCGCCGGTGGTTTCTCTCAATTCAGATCGGCCTTCCCCGCTTTTGTTGTTTCGGAGTTTTACTTAGATGGTGCTGATTCTGGTGGTGATAGCGTGGCTCTATGTCACGCTCATGATGGCGGTCGCCGAGGCCACTGCGATCAACGGTACCGTGTTGGGCGCGCTCATCACATTTGTGGTGTATGGATTGATCCCGATGGGAATCATCCTCTACATCTTCGGAACGCCCGCGCGCAAACGCGCCCGCAAGGCGCGTGAGGCGCTTGCGGAACGCGAGTGGCAGGCGACTCAGGACACCAAGGCCAAAGCGGCCGAGGCCTCAGGCGTCGAGCCAGGCGGCCACGGCGAAGCGGCCACTGCCGCCGAGACTGCGCTGATCGCGCCGGTACGAAAAGAACCTTGAGGGATTGCTGACCGTGCACCACGATTTGCTGCTGTCGTTGCCGTAGATCTTTTGCACGCCCGCCTTGCGCAGACGCTGGCGCGCCAATGCAGGCAAATCCGCCAAGTATTTGCCTTCGCCCAAAGGTTGGAAGTGCTCGGCTGCTGCGGGGTCGTTCGCGCAGAATGCTTCGCGGACTTCTGCCCCCACCTCAAACGCTTCGGGGCCAATGCAGGGGCCAAGCCAGGCCAGAATCTCGGAATCCGACTCGCGGCGCAATTCCTGAACCGTTGATTCAAGCACGCCCTGCCCTGCAACGCTGCCCGCCAGTCCACGCCAACCCGCATGGGCTGCGGCGACGGCGCTACCGTCCACATGGGTGAACAGCACGGGCAGGCAATCGGCCACCATGATCACGCAGGCGACTGCGGCGTCGCGGGTGGCGCAGGCATCTGCCGTGACGCCATCCGGGGTTTGGGCATTGAGCCAGCGCAGTTCGGTGCCATGCACCTGCTGCAGAAACACGGGATGGGCCGTGCCCGTTCCGCTTGGCAACTGGCGCGCAAAGATCGCCCGATTGGTGGCAACGGCCAC
>CALMCS010000761.1 GCA_937862875.1 uncultured Comamonadaceae bacterium | reverse complement strand
TCATCGACCATCTGAACCTGAACATTCGCCCCGGCGAACGCATTGGCTTGATTGGCCGTTCGGGTGCGGGCAAGTCGACGCTGGTGAATCTGCTCTTGCGCTTTCACGAGGTGCAGGACGGCCGCATCCTGATCGACGGCCAGGACATTCGCGAGGTCACGCAGGACAGCCTGCGCAGCGCGATTGGCATGGTGACGCAGGACACATCGCTGCTGCACCGCTCGATGCGCGACAACATTCTCTACGGTCGCCCGGACGCCAGCGAAGAAGAGATGCGTGCCGCCGCCTTCAAGGCCGAAGCCTCGGAGTTCATCGACAACCTGTCCGACCTGAAGGGCCGCAGCGGCTACGACGCCCAGGTGGGCGAACGCGGCGTGAAGCTGTCGGGCGGACAGCGCCAGCGCGTGGCGATTGCCCGCGTGATGCTCAAGGACGCGCCGATTCTGCTGCTCGACGAAGCCACCAGCGCGCTGGACAGCGAAGTCGAAGCAGCGATCCAACAGAGTCTGGACGGCCTCATGCATGGCAAGACCGTGATTGCGATCGCGCACCGCCTCTCCACCATCGCCGCCATGGACCGACTCGTGGTCATGGACAAGGGCCAGATCGTGGAACAAGGCACGCACCAGGAATTGCTGCAGCGCGCCGGCATCTACGCCAAGCTGTGGGCACACCAGAGCGGTGGTTTCCTGGGTGAGAACTCGAGCGACAGCCTGATCGCCAGCTGATCACGGGGGCGAGCGCCCCATCAGCCCACAAAAAACGCCGCCCCTATTTTCTATGGGGGCGGCATTTTTATTGGGATCGAGATGCTTCAGTTATGGGCTTCGGGGCCCGAGGAATGCTCGACCGGTTGCTCGCGCGGTGGCAATTGCATGAACAGTACGGTCGCAGCCAGCGTCAACAAACCCATGACCACAAAGGTCCAGCGGAACGCCCAGAGCGTCTCGCCGGAGGTGCTGGTGCCGAAATACGCCTGAAAGGCCGTCAACACCGCACCCGCTGCGGCCACTCCCATGCCCATCGCCAGCATCTGCACCATCGACAGCAAGCTGTTGCCGCTGCTCGCAAAATTGGGCATCAGGTCCTTCAGCGTGACCGTGTTCATGGCAGAGAACTGCAGCGAATTGACCGCGCCGAAAATCGCCAGTTGCACCACCATCACGGACAGCGGCATACCGGGCGACAGGAACGCAAAGCTGGCGATCAGCAATGCCAGTACCCAGGTATTGGTCACCAACACCTCGCGATAACCATAGCGATAGATCACGCGGGTCACCAATGGCTTGGTGAGCATGCTGCCGATGACGGTGGGCAGCATCATCATGCCGGCGTGCATCGGCGAATAGCCCAGGCTCACCTGCAACACCAGCGGCATCATGAACGGCATGGCCGAGCTGCCGAGGCGCGAAAACAGGTTGCCCAGCAAGCCTACGCGCAAGGTGCGCACGGTGAAGAGTTCGGGGGGAAACAGCGGGTCGGGCTTGCGCAGCGCGTGCAACCAGTAGCCCGCAAGACAGGCCAGTCCGAAGACCATCATGATCAGCGCCGACGCACTGCGTACGCCTCCTGCCGACATGCTTTCCACCGCCAGGGATACGAGTGCCATGCCGAATGCCAGCATGAGGTAGCCCACCAGATCGAAATTGCGGGGCGGCATCTTCTCGCCCACGGGCATGTAGCGCTGCGCTGCCAGCAGACCAATGATGCCCACCGGCACGTTGACCCAGAAGATCCAGTGCCACGATGCAAATTCGACCATCCAACCGCCCAGCGTTGGGCCAATCAACGGCCCAACCAAACCCGGAATCGCCACAAAGCTGATCGCGCGAATGAACTGTTCGCGCGGAAAGGCACGCAACACCGCCAGGCGTCCCACGGGCAACAAGAGTGCACCGCCCAGGCCCTGAACCACGCGGGCCGCGACCAGTAGATTCATCGTCGGAGCCAATGCGCACAGCACCGAGCCGAGCACAAACAGCGCAATCGCCGCCATGAACACGCGGCGCGTGCCGAACTTGTCGGCCAGCCATCCGGACGCCGGAATCAGCACCGCCATCGCGAGCGAGTACGCCACGATGACCGAGTGCATCTGCAGCGGGCTTTCGCCCAGGTCCGAGGCCATCGCCGGGAGCGCGGTGTTGACGATCGTCCCGTCCAGCGTCTGCATGAAAAAGCCCAGGGAGACGAGCCAAAGCAGCTTGTTTCGGATGGGCGAGAGTGGAGCAGCGGGCTGGGGAGTCGACATGTGCAAAGGCATTTTTCAGAAAACTCGGTGCTTCGAGTTTGCCACTGCCATCGCTTTCTTGCTGGCTCCATGACTGCGCCCGCGCTGGTGCCGCAGTCTTTGAACGGGCAGACACTCGCTCCACAGAGCGCCTGCTGGCGTTCGGTTATTTCAGGTCGTTGGGCGTCATCAACACGGGTTGCGTGCGCTGGCTGCGAAGCCAGGCGTAGGCCACGCCCAGCAACGCGAACCAGACGGGCGTTGCGATCAACGCCGATCGTGTGTCGGCCTCGAAGGTCAGCAGCACCAGAATGCCTGCGAAGAATGCGAGACACACCCAGCACATGAACACCCCGCCCGGCATGCGGTAGCGCGACGCCTGGTGCAGCGCATCACGCGTGCGGCGGTACTGGATATAGGACAGCAGAATCAGCGACCAGACGAACATGAACAGAATCGCCGAGACCGTGGTGACCAGCGTGAACGCCTGCACCAGATCGGGAATCACCCACATCAGGAACGCGCCGCCGAGCAAGCACACGCACGAAAACAGCAGTCCGCGGGACGGCACGCTGGCGCGAGACAGCTTGCCGAAAGATCGCGGCGCATCGCCCTTGAGCGCAAGCCCGAACAACATCCGGCTGGTCGAAAACACGCCGCTGTTGGCGGACGAGGCGGCCGAGGTCAGCACCACAAAGTTGATGATGCCGGCGGCGGCAGGCAGACCGGCCAGCACGAACAGCTCGACGAACGGGCTCTTGCCGGGCACCACGTCGCGCCACGGCGTGACGACCATGATGGCGATCAGGGCGCACACATAGAACACGATGATGCGAACCGGAATGGAGTTGATCGCACGCGGCAAGGTCTTCTCTGGATCCTTGGCCTCGGCCGCCGTGGTGCCCACCAGCTCGATGCCCACGAAGGCGAACACCGCAATCTGAAAGCCGGCAAAGAAGCCCATCAGGCCATGCGGAAACATGCCGCCGTCATTCCAGAGGTTGGACAGGCTGGCAACGCGCCCCGCGGGCGAGACAAAGCCCGTGCTGACCATATAGATGCCAGTGCCAACCAAGGTGACAATCGCCACGATCTTGATCATCGCGAACCAGAACTCGATCTCGCCGAACAGCTTCACCGTCAGCAAATTGAGCGACAGCAACAGGCCCACACAGGCAATGGCAGGCGCCCATTGCGGCAGGTTCGGGAACCAGAACTGGGCGTAGGCCGAAATGGCGATCACATCGGCAATGCCGGTGATGATCCAGCAGAACCAATAGGTCCAGCCGGTGAAGAAGCCCGCCCACGGCCCGAGCAGATCGGCCGAAAAGTCGATGAACGAGCGGTATTTCAGGTTCGACAGCAGCAGCTCGCCCATCGCGCGCATCACAAAGAACAGCATGAAGCCGATGATGGCGTAGACCAAGATGATCGACGGTCCCGCCAGGCTGATGGTCTTGCCCGACCCCATGAACAGACCGGTGCCGATGGCACCGCCGATGGCGATCAATTGAATATGGCGGTTGGTCAGACTGCGCTGAAGGTCGTCAGGACCGTTCGGCGCATCCTGACTCTCTGACGGTGTCAGATGAGTCATTCGCATTGCTCCGTGGAGAAAAAATGGAAGGCACTTGTAAAAGGCCCTCGAAAAGCGCTCGGCAAGCGCGGATCAGAGCGCGCTTGAAAGACATCAGCGAATATCGTC
>CALMCS010000760.1 GCA_937862875.1 uncultured Comamonadaceae bacterium | reverse complement strand
CACCGACATGGGCAAGTACGCCGAACTGGTGAAGTTCGCGAAGATCACGGATTGATGGATGGATTGATTGACGGAATGAGTGAATGAGCACAGCGCCGGGGGTTCGGCGCTTGCAACACTTTCCAACGAAAAATGGCCCGTTGTCAAAAACAACGGGCCATTTTTTCGTCAAGTCAGCGCTTTATGCGTCTGCGTCTGCGCCTGGCTTGGGAGCCTTTTCGATGGCCTTGCGCTTGCGGCGGCTGCCGACGCCCGCCACCGACGCCACGAGCGCACTCAACAGCGCCATGCCGCCGAGGGAACCCACAGGCACGGCGACCGCGCCACCAGGGCCTGGTGCTGGCGAGGGACCGGGTGCCGGTGAAGGGCCCGGTGCTGGCGAAGGACCTGGCGATGGGGAAGGTCCAGGTGACGGCGATGGGCCGGGCGCTGGTGGTGGTGGAGGAGGTGGCGGTGGAGGCGTAGTGACCGGCTCCGCCTGCAGATACCAGTTTCCATCACCCGCGTCCTGCACCAGCTTGTACTCAAAGCCGCCATTGGTCACCGAGCCACCCTCCAATACGAAAGCGCCCGCAGGGGAAGCCGCAATGCCTCCCGCAACCTGCACCAGCAAGATGCCCTTGCCGGTAGTCGCTGCACCCACACTCGCGGGAGACGGCGTGACGGTAATGGTGGTGACACCTGGACTGACGCTGGCAACCTTCAGCGTATCGCTGTCGGTAGCCGCATCACCGGCGTTGAGCGTCACGTCCATCAAGAGCTTGCTGGCGCTGGCCGTGTAGGCGGGCACGGAGAGCACATCGCCCACCACGCCATTGGTCAGATTCAGTGTGGAATTGTTGGCCACCAGCGGTGCCTGCACGTCGTAGAGCGTGGCAACGCTGGCAGTGGCATTGAGCGCGCTGCCGTTCTGCAGGTTCAGCTCGGCCAGCTGATAGGTAATGGTCTGCGATGTCGCCTTGGTACCGGCGATGCCCGCGGTCCACAGATTCCAGGTGGATGCATCCATGCTCACCTTGGATTGAGCGGCCATGGCGCGGCCGTTCACCACGGAAGCTGCCTTCACGCTGGCGACCAACACGTCGCTCGCACTCGTGATCCAAGAGCCCGTGCCGGGGACAATGACCGAGTTGCTGACGTTGATGGTGGAAGTACGAGGCGCACCGGCAGCCGAGGGTGGGTTGTAGAAAATCCCCGTCGTACCCGCATTCAGATCGGTGTTGGCAATGCTGATGGTGTTGTTCGTACCCAGAAAGAGGATCCCGTACGACGTGGACTGCAGCGACGAACGGGCGGCAGAGTTGAGATCGATGGTCCCGGCAGAGGTCGCGCGCAGGGCGTACTTGCTGTTCGACACGGTCAGCTTGCCCGTCTGCTTGATCTGTCCGCCCATGGCCAGAGCGGCGGCACCGTTGACGGCATTCAGCGCCGTGTCACCGTTGAGCGTCAGTAAGCCACCGGGTGCCGAAAGCAGCGCGCCGCCGTCGTTGGTGGTGGATGTGACGTTCAGCGGCGCATTCGAGGTGATCTTTCCGTTCGATATCGCCATCACGCCACCGGTCAGGTGAGTGGCATCGCCCAGCATCTGGACAGAATTGCTCGCACCGGTCAGGACGACGTCCGCCAGATTTCCCGACGAAATACCGAAGCCATTGGAGCCGGTACTCGTGGTTGTGACATTGGCATCGCCGAGGGTGGCCGTTGTACCTGCATCCAGGAACTGCACCCCGACCTGGGTCCCGTTGACTATGGCCTTCTTCGCGACAAATTTGCTCCCTCCGGTGGCCTTCACGGCGCCCACTCCATTGGGGCTGAGAGCATTGACGTCCAAGGAGTCAAACGTCGCATCGGAGTTAATGAGCACCACACCCAGACCCACCGGTGAGCGCACCGTCAACGCCTTCACGTCCACCGTCGACCTTTGATTCCCGGTGGTATAGATGGCGGCGGCACCTTCGCTGGTGGTTTCGACCTGGAGGTTGTTGGCGCGAACCAACCCGCCACGCATCACGGAGATGCCTGTCTGGGCCGACTTGATGACCGCGTCACCGCTGAAGATCAACGAGGGGGCGTCACTCAACATGCGAATCGCTGATCCCGTCGGCGATTGCACCAAGACCGGACTGGCGGAAAGCGTCAGTACCGAACCCTTATCCAGAAAGACGGCATAGATGCCCGTGTCGTCACCTAACTTGGGGATTGAGTTCACCACCGCGTCCGAGCGTGAAATGCTGCTGCCGTCCTTCACCGCAATTTGGGCCTGTACGCCCAGGTGCGCAAACACGGCCAGCAGACCGAGGCTCAAACGATTCGGACGGAAGGGCTTGGGGGGCAAATGAAAGGTATCAAGTCGCATAGGATCTTTCGCAAAACGGGTAGTTCTGTTACAAGAATGTAAAAATTATCAACAGACCAAGATCGATTGATTTGTTCAATTGATTCTATCCAGACAAGTCCATTCAGTTCAATACTTAATTTGTTAATAAATTTTTCACCGCCGTCCAAAAAGCGAAGAAGTCACGGCGTTTTCCTGCACCAGCCACCCTCTGAAGCCCCCCTAATCCACTCGGTTGCCTGCATTCGGTAACATGGCAGCCCTCGCGCGCGTACGCACCGGGGCCGCTGACGGCTGGCTCCCCGCGACACACGTGTTGTAGAACAGACCATTTTTTCCATCGCCTGCGCTCTCGATTGCATTGGATGCAGGCGAATGAATGACCCGCGAATTGGCCGGGACACAAGACATGACTCAACAGAACCCCCCCTCTTTTTTCAGTCGCATTGCGATTGCCATTGGCAGCTTCTTCGCCATCCTCGGCAACGCGCGACTGGCCTCTGACATCACCCGCCTGCGCGGTGGCGAGGCGCTTGCGGCCGACGTGCCCGCGCCAGAACCCCGGGAAATTCGCATCGAGGTGCCCGTGGAGAAAATCGTCGAGACACGGGTCGAAGTGCCGGTCGAGAAGATCGTCGAGCGCACCGTGCAGGTACAGGTGCGCGTGCCGACCGAGACCGCCGCGCTGCAAGTGCTCGGCCTGATGCAGCGCGAGGCGCGCTTTGTCGACTTTGTGCAGGAAGACGTCGCCAACTACACCGACGCCGAAATCGGTGCCGCCGCACGCGTGGTGCACGAGGGTTGCCGCAAGGTGCTGAAAGAGCATTTCCAACTCGCCCCCGTGCGCACGGAAGCCGAAGGCAGCCGCATCACCGTGGCGCCCGGCTTTGACACCACCGCCATCCGCCTGACCGGCAATGTCGTCGGACAGGCTCCGTTCACCGGCACGCTCACGCACCGCGGCTGGAAGGTCACGCAGATGCAATTGCCGCAACTCACCGACGAAGAGGCCGCAGCCACCATCGCCCAGGCGGAGGTGGAACTGTGAGCGACACCATGAGCATCGACGTGACGACTTCCCCTGCGACCAGCCAGGCGCGCTACAGCATCGGTATCGATCTGGGCACCACCCACTGCGCGTTGTCCTATGTGGACCGCCAGGCCAGCGATGGCGAAAAAGTGGTCCAGCATGTGCTGAACATTCCGCAGCTCACGGCCCCCGCGAGCGTGGAAGACAAGCCGCTGCTGCCCTCGTTTCTGTACCTGCCGCACGAAAGCGAGCTGACGCCCGCCGACATCGCACTGCCCGGCATGGGCGTGCAGAATTCTGTGGTCGGCGAGTTCGCCCGCACCCGCGGCGCGAACACGCCCATCCGCCTGGTGAGCAGCGCCAAGAGCTGGCTGTGCCACCCCGGCGTCGATCGCCGCTCGGCACTCCTGCCGGCCGATGCGCCGCCCGAAGTGCAGCGCGTATCGCCGCTCGAAGCCACCACGCGCTATCTGAGTCACCTGCGCTGGGCATGGAACAACGCCCATCCGGACGCCCCGTTTGATGCGCAGGACATCACCGTCACCATTCCCGCATCGTTCGACCC